>NZ_JBVIHJ010000002.1:382960-566856 GCF_055570355.1 Streptomyces sp. NPDC031225
CCCCCCCCCCCCCCCCTCCCCCCCCCCCCCCCCCCCCCCACCCCCCCCCCACCCTCCCCCCCCCCCCCCCCCCCCCCCCCCCCCCCCCCCCCCGGCCCCCGACATCCCGGTGGCCAACGTGAAGGCGCATCTGACCCAGCTCCAGTCCATCGCCACCGCCAACGGCGGCAACCGCGCGCACGGCCGCGCCGGCTACAAGGCCTCGCTCGACTACGTCAAGGCCAAGCTGGACGCCGCCGGATTCACCACGGCGGTCCAGCAGTTCACGTCCTCCGGCCGCACCGGGTACAACCTGATCGCGGACTGGCCTGGCGGCGACACCAACCAGGTGATCATGTCCGGCTCACACCTCGACAGCGTGACGGCGGGGCCGGGTATCAACGACAACGGGTCCGGTTCGGCAGCCGTCCTGGAGACCGCGCTCGCGGTGTCCCGGGCCGGCTACCACCCCACCAAGCACCTGAGATTCGCCTGGTGGGGCGCGGAGGAGCTGGGCATGGTGGGCTCCCGCACCTACGTCAACGGCCTTTCCACCGCGAACCGTTCACGGATCAGCGGCTACCTCAACTTCGACATGATCGGCTCGCCGAACCCCGGGTACTTCGTCTACGACGACGACCCGGCCATCGAGAAGACCTTCAAGGAGTACTACGCCGGCGTCGGCGTCCCGACCGAGATCGAGACCGAGGGCGACGGCCGCTCCGACCACGCGCCGTTCAAGAACGCGGGCGTGCCCGTGGGCGGGCTGTTCAGCGGGGCGGACTACGTCAAGACGGCGGCGCAGGCGGCCAAGTGGGGCGGCACCTCGGGGCTGGCCTTCGACCGCTGCTACCACTCGTCGTGCGACACATCGGCCAACATCAACGACACGGCGCTGGACCGCAACAGTGACGCGGTGGCGTACGCGGTGTGGGGGCTGTCGCAGTAGCAGCGGCTGTCGGGCTACTGGTCGGCGGTCCGTGCCCGTTCCGCGAGGCGGAGCATGCGGGAGCGGGCCGACTCCAGCTTGTCCGTGTCGTCGGCCGCCGGGCCCTCCCCGGCGGCCATGTCCGTCCACAGGGTGAGCAGTTCGCGGCCCAGGGCCAGCCCTCGCAGGGGATCCCGTACGGCCTTCCACGCACTGGCCGCGCTCTGCACGTTCCCGTACGCCGCCTCGGCGTCCCCGAGGCGGTGCTGAATCGCCGCGAGGTCGAGGGAGATCTCCGCGGCGCGGACCGTCTCGCCGCCCAAGTAGGCGATGTACGCGGCGAGTTCACGCACGCGCAGCACGTCGGGATGCTCGCCGCCCAAGGTGTCGGACGCCTGGGCGACGGTCCGCTCGGCCAACTCCGCCGCGGCCTCGGTCCGCCCTTCCTGCACGGCCTCGCTGATCCGCGCGACGGACTCCGCGAGAACGGCGTCGTCCACCACCAGCCCCTCCCCCAGCACGGCCTCGGCCACCGCGTCGAACCCCCGTACGGGCTTCGGCTTGGGATCGGGGTCGTCCAGAAGGGGGCCGGGGTCCAGGAAGAGGCCGGGGCGAGGCGTGGGCTGAGCCGACGGCAGCGGCACGTCGGCGAGGCCGGCCGGCGGCAGGGGCCTGAAGGCGGGAGCGGGGGGCGGCTCGGTCGGCAGGGGCAACGGTGTCGGGTCGGCGACGGACCAGGCCGGGCCGGCCTTCGGAGCAGGACCGGCCGACGGCAGCGGGCCGGGCTCGGGGACTGCGTCGGTCGGCGGGAGCGGCTCCGCGGCGGAGGCCGGGCTCGCGTCCATCACGGGCGGCGGGCCGAACTCACCTGTCGGTGCCACGGCCGTCCCGGGAGCCTGGGGGTCCGGCAGCCGTCGCAGGACATGGGTCGGGGTCGCTCCGGCGTCCGCCTGCTGTACCGCGGGCAGCTTCCGCATCCGGAACGTGGGGGCCGGGTCCTGCGCGGACTCCTCCGGCGGCGGGATGGGAGGGGCGTGCTGGCCGTGCGCGGGTGGCCAGGACGTCTGCGACGCATGCCCCGTGGGCCCGGGGACACCGGACCCGGCGGTCGGACCCGGCTCGTTCCGCTCGTCGGCGGCCGGTCCTGTCGTCCTCGGCTCGTTCCCGGCGCCCTCCGGCGGAGCCATCCGCACCGGCTCCGCGGTGAAGCGGCTGGAGCCGTCCGTGGTGACCTCCAGGGGGACGACCCAGCCGATGCGGGCATCGTGGACCGTGGCGAGGACGGGGCCTCCCGCGGTGACGGCGAGGCGGTGGAGGTGGGTCAGGACGGTCTGGTGGAGGTCCTCGCCGGGGGGCGCGGCGACCGGCGTTCCGGCCACCATGGCGGCCTCACCGGTCACGGGGACGCGGACGTCGATCGGGGTCGCCCCCCGCTGGTGGTCCAGCTTCTTGTCGCGGCTGAGTCGAGACATCTCATCCCTCACGGTCGTGCACGTACTGTCGAGTCTCTCCGCTCACCCCCGGTCCTCACGTCACCGTGATGTCACAGGCCTGTTCCAGGGGGTGCGGGGCGGGTGGGATGGCAGGGTCGGCAGCGCGGAGATGCGGACCGACGTGCGACGAGAGGTGGAGAGCGTGCAGCAGGGGCCGGAGATCTGGATCCGCGGGCCGGTGGCCCCCGCCGGGAGACGACAGTACGCGTGGGTCGGCACCCATGGTGGCGCCGGCGTCTCCACCCTGGCCGCCGTCTACGGCGGCCACGACAGCGGACGCGACTGGCCCGGCCCCGGCGCCCCGGCCTCCGTCCTCCTCGTCGCCCGCACCCACGCCGCGGGGCTGCTGGCCGCCCGCCGCGCCCTGGAACTCTTCCGACGCGGTGAGCACCCCCCGGGCCTCGACCTCGACGCCGTCGTCCTCGTCGCGGACGCCCCGGGACGCCTCCCCCGGCCGCTGTCCCGGCAGGTCAAGGAGATCGAGTCGACGGTCGACGTGTACCGCGTGCCCTGGGTGTCCGCATGGCGCCTCGGCGACCTGAACGGGTCGCCGCCACGCGGAACGGAGGCACTGACCCGCCTCACCCGGGCCACCGGCTGATCGGTCTGCGGCGGGCGAAGCCGGCTCCGCTCCCGCTCCCTCGGCGGCTCGCCTCCGCTCGTTCCTCCACCATGGACATATTGATGCGCGCGCATATAATGCAGGTGCGAGTATTTGTTGTACGCCGACCACCTGAGGGATTCCCATGACGCGCCGTTTCCTGTTCGTGCTCGGCAGCAGCCGCAGCGAGGGCAACACCGAACTGCTGGCCAGACGGGCCGCCGAGCAGTTGCCCGCCGACGTCGAGCAGCAGTGGATCAGCCTCGCCGAGCACCCGTTGCCCGACTTCCTGGACCTGCGGCACGACAGTGAGTACCTGGACGCCCCCACCGGGGGCACCCCGCAGCGGCTGCTCGACGCCACGCTCGCGGCGACGGACATCGTGATCGCCTCGCCGGTCTACTGGTACTCGGTCTCCGCGCTCACCAAGCGCTACCTGGACTACTGGTCGGGCTGGCTGCGCACCCCCGGTCTCGACTTCAGGGCCCAGCTGGCCGGGCGGACCCTGTGGGGCGTGTCCGTGCTCGCGGACGAGCGTCCCGTGGTCGCCGACCCGTTCGTCGGCACGCTCAACAACTCGGCCGCGTACATGAAGATGCGGTTCGGCGGGGTGCTGCTCGGCAACGGCAGCAACCGCGGTGACGTGCTGGCGGACGAGGCCGCGCTGACCCGTGCGAAGACGTTCTTCGCGCAGGAGCCGCCGCTCGCGCGCTACCCGGACGAGGTCGTCACACCGTGACGTCCTTCGCCATGAACCGCGCCCACGCCGCCGAGCCGAACACCGCCGCGTACAGGGCCTGGAGGCCCAGGTTCCGCACCAGGTCGTCCCAGTAGACCGGTTCGCGCATGAGGTCGGCGAAGGACAGCCAGTAGTGGGAGAAGAAGTACGGCTGGAGGGCGTGGAGCTGGGGTATCTGGTCGAGGATCTGGACGGTGATCAGCAGGCCCACCGTCGTGGCCATGGCCGCGATGCCGCTGTTGGTGAGCGTCGAGACGAACAGGCCGAGAGCCGCCACTCCGGTCAGTGACGCCGCCACGACCAGCGCGATCAGCAGCGCTCTCCCCAGGCCCTCCCCGAAGGAGATCTGGGTGCCGGAGATCGTCGTCAGGTCGCCGAGCGGGAACAGGACTGCTCCGACGGCCAGTGCCGAGAGCGCGACCACGAGGGTGGCGACCAGGCAGAAGGCCATCACCGTGGCGTACTTGGTGAGCAGGAGCCGGGTGCGGCCGGCCGGGGCGACCAGGAGGTAGCGGAGGGTGCCGGCGTTGGCCTCGCCCGCGATCGCGTCGCCCGCGATGACACCGATGGACATCGGGAGGAAGAAGGGGAGGGTCGCGGCGAGGGCGGTGAAGACCAGGAACAGGCCGTTGTTGGTGATCTGGGAGATGAAGGCGGGGCCGCCACCGCCTCCGGCGGTCGAGGAGCCGTCGTCGGTCTCGATCTTGACCGCGATGCCCACGAGGATCGGGACGGCCGCCAGCACGCCGAGCAGAGCCAGGGTGCGCCAGCGGCGGAACGTGGTGAGCAGTTCGTTGCGCAGGAGGGTGGCTCGGAAGGTCGCACGGCGAGGGCGGGCCGTCGGTGACCGGTCGCGCCCAGCTGACGGTGGCCGCACCTCCGATACGGCCCCGCGCCCCTTGGACGCGTTCGGCTCAGCCTGCGACATCGAAGCCCTCCCCCGTCAGGGCCACGAAAGCGTCCTCCAAGGACGGGCGTTCCACTGCGAAGCCCCTGACGCGCACTCCTGCCTTCACCAATGCCGTGTTGATGTCGGCCAGTTCGCGGTCCGGGGGCTCGGCGGTCACTCGGTCCTCCGACACCACCACGTCCGCGAGGCCCTGTTCCTTCAGCATGCGGGCCGCGTCCGCCGTGTCCGGTGTCGTCACGACCAGCCGCCCCCTCGCGCCCGCCCGCAGGTCCGCCACCGCGCCCTGGGTGATCAGACGGCCCTGGGTCATGACCGCGGCGTGGGTGCAGACCTGTTCGATCTCGTCCAGGAGGTGGGAGGAGAGGAAGACGGTGGTGCCCTCCGAGGCCAACTCCCGCACCAGAGAACGGATTTCCCGCATGCCCTGAGGGTCGAGGCCGTTGGTCGGTTCGTCCAGGACCAGGAGTTCACGGGGCTGGAGCAGGGCCGCCGCCAGGCCCAGCCGCTGTTTCATGCCCAGCGAGTACGCCTTCGCCTTCTTGCCCGCGGCGGCCGCCAGACCGACCCGGTCCAGTGCCGCCGCCACCCGGGCGCGCCGGGTGCGTGGGTCGGCGGTCGGGTCCGCCGCGTCGTAGCGGACGAGGTTGTCGCGGCCGGAGAGGAAGCCGTAGAGGGCGGGCCCCTCGATGAGCGCGCCGACCTGCGGGAGTACGGTCCGGGCGGCGCGCGGCATCGAGTGGCCGAGCACCCGGGCCGACCCGGAGGTCGGCTCGATGAGGCCCATCAGCATGCGGATGGTGGTGGTCTTGCCCGAGCCGTTCGGCCCGAGGAAGCCGAAGACGCTGCCCGCCGGGACGGTCAGGTCGAGACCGTCCACGGCGAGCTGTCCGCCGCGGTACCGCTTGGTGAGGGCGCGGGTGTGGATGACACTGTCACCCGCCCCGCTCGGCTCCGGCTCCTCGGCGGACCCTTCGTCCATCGGCTCCCTCAATTCACGCTCACGCGACGACTACGTACAGTGACTACGTACGGCCGCCGCGCAAGGTTCCCGGTCAGCCCGCGTTCGCCGCCTTCACCAGCGCGTCCTTGGTGACCGCGCCGACGTAGACCTTGCCGTCGTCGGTGATCAGGGCGTTGATCAGGCGGGTCTTGAAGACGGTGCCCTCGCCGAACTTGCCGGAGACCTTGTCGCCGAGCGAGTCCAGGAAGCCGCCGATGTCACCGCCGGCCTCGGAGCCGGACGGGACGCCCTGGCCGCCGGTGTCGAAGGTGGCGATGGAGTCCCAGCCGTCCCCGATGACGTTCAGTCCGTCGAGGCCGCCGGGGCCGCCGGGGCCTTCCGTGCCGCGCTCGTGGGCGGAGCCCTTGCCGAAGTCCCCGGACTTGGAGTGCTCGGGTGCCTCGGCGGCGTCCTTCTCCGTGACCTTCGCGCCCTTCGGCGGGGTGAAGTCGAAGGTCGAGGCGGCCGGCCTGGCGAAGGTGACCTGGGTGAATCCGGCGTCCACGACGGCGGCACCGCCGCTCGCGGGCGTCAGCGTGAACTTCAGCGGCAGCCCGGTCTTCGAGTCCACGGCCACGGTGATCTGGCCGACCGTGGATCCCTCGTCCTTGGGCTTGATGACGAGCCGGTACGCGTCGCGCCCCGCGACCTGCGCGGTGCCCTCGACCGTCACCGACGTGGTCTTGTCGGCGGCCTTGAGGGCCTCCTCGGCGAGGTCCTTGGGTGTGGCCGGGAGCTCTTCCTTCTGCTTTCCGCCGCTCTCGGAAGCCGTGCTGTGGAAGACCGAGTTGGACTTGCTGTCGTAGCCCCAGACGTCCTTGCCGTCGTGGATGAGGCTGTACTCGGCGGCGTCCTCCAGAAGGGAGACCTTCTGCTTGTTCTCGCCGTCGGCCGCGACGCGCAGTGTGTGCGTGCCGGAGGCGAGCTCGGTGAGCTTGGTGGTCGGGTCGGCGGACGAGCCGTCGCCCGAGCCGGAGGAACCGGCGGCGGAGCCCAGCGAGCTCTCCAGACCCCCGAGGTCCGGCAGCCCCAGGTCCGTGGTGATCTTCACCGTGCCGGACAGCTGCTCCACGTCCGACGCGGCGATCTTCTCGACGAGTTGCTGAGCGCTGATCTTCGGCAGGTCGGGGTCGCCGGAGTCGGCGAGCGCCGGGACAAGCCCGATGGTCGCCGCCGCGATTCCCACCACCGTGGCCGGCACGACGTACCTCGCGGCCTTGCGGCGGCGTGCCGCGCGCAGTTCCTCGGCGTCGGCGTCGGTCGCGCTGTCGTCGGATTCGTACGGTGCCATGTGTGCCTTACCTCCGTCGTCGGCGGCGGCTGTCAACTCCCCCTGCGTCCACCCCGTAGCCGCCATTCTCACCCGAATCGGTGAGGAGTGGTGTTTTCCGTGGTGTCCATCTGACCAAATCGGCCATGCCCATGCGTCAACCCTCGGGGCCAACTCCGCGTACACCTGGGGGATGACACGACACGGCTGCGCCCCCTACGACCCGTAGGGGATGCCGCTCCAGGAGACCGTCGAGACCGTCAGCCGCGCGGGACCAGGCAGTCGGTACGGCGCTCACCGGACGGCGTGCCACGGCACGGCACGGCACGGCAGCCGACGATCGTGCCGGGTCGCCGGAGCCGACCAAGATGACGCCGTCGACGGCAGCCGGGACGCCGCGGGTGTACCGGCCACGGCCGCGACGTCGGCCGGGAGCGGGCGTACCCGCAGCCCCCGGGCCGGGTCCGCACCCGCAGATCCCACACGTGCCCTGCGTCACGCCGGACGGGTGCGGTCAGCCCGCGCGGTGGACCACCGCGTCGCACAGCTCCATCAGTGCCGCCCTCGCGTCGCACTCCCGCAGCGGGGCCAGCGCCGCGCGCGCGTCCTTCGCGTAGCGCACGGTGTCGCGGCGGGCCTGTTCCAGCGCGGGGTGGGCACGCAGCGCGGCCAGCGCCTCGGCGTGCCGGGCGTCGTCCGTGAGGTCGGAGTCGAGCAGCTCGCACAGGGCGATGTCGTCGGCCAGGCCGAGCCGGGCGGCCCGCTCGCGCAGCCGCAGCACCGGCATCGTGGGGATGCCCTCACGCAGGTCGGTGCCCGGGGTCTTGCCGGACTCGTGGGAGTCGGAGGCGATGTCCAGGACGTCGTCCGCGAGCTGGAAGGCGACGCCGAGGCGCTCGCCGTACTGGGTCAGGACGTCCACGACCGTCTCGTCGGCGCCGGACATCATCGCGCCGAAGCGGCACGCCACCGCGACCAGCGAGCCGGTCTTGCCGCCGAGCACGTCGAGGTAGTGCTCGACCGGGTCCCGCCCGTCCTGCGGCCCGGCCGTCTCCAGGATCTGGCCGGTGACCAGGCGCTCGAACGCCTCCGCCTGCACCCGGACCGCATCGGGCCCGAGGTCGGCCAGGATGTGCGAGGCCCGGGCGAACAGGAAGTCGCCGGTCAGTACGGCCACCGAGTTGCCCCAGCGGGTGTTGGCGCTTTCGACACCGCGGCGTACGGCGGCCTCGTCCATGACGTCGTCGTGGTAGAGCGTCGCGAGGTGGGTCAGTTCCACCACGACGGCCGACGGCACGACGCCCGGCGCATAGGGATCCCCGAACTGGGCGGCGAGCATCACGAGGAGCGGGCGGAAGCGCTTTCCACCGGCGCGCACCAGATGCTGGGCGGCCTCCGTGATGAAGGGGACCTCGCTCTTGGTGGCCTCGAGCAGTCCCTCCTCGACAGCCGTCATGCCGGCCTGGACATCGGCTTCCAGAGCCTGGTCCCGCACGCTCAGCCCGAACGGCCCGACGACGGTCACGAGGGGTCTCCTGTCTGCTGGTGTCGATTGGCGGTTACACGGAATGTCGATAGGTCGCTGCCATCACTCAAGTCAGCGTATCCGGTCACCTTTGGATCACCGATAGCGCCCGCCCTGTCCATGCCGGGCGGTATCGGATCACGGCCGGTATGTTTTTGATCATGCGAAAAGAATAGATATCTATCGATTTGTAGGGAATTAATCGTTGGTGTCCCGATCCGACCCGCCAGCCCCCTGCCGTCCGCCGACCACTGCCCGCAGGTCCGTGAGCGCTCCTCGTTCAACACGTGCCCTGCGCGACTCCACCCACGCGTGAGCGCGCGAGCTTCCTGCGACACC
This sequence comes from Streptomyces sp. NPDC031225, assembly GCF_055570355.1. Taxonomy (NCBI): domain Bacteria; kingdom Bacillati; phylum Actinomycetota; class Actinomycetes; order Kitasatosporales; family Streptomycetaceae; genus Streptomyces; species Streptomyces sp. NPDC031225. The sequence continues at coordinate 391,745 of NZ_JBVIHJ010000002.1, forward strand.
GCCCCGGGTCCACCGGACGTCACGGAGGTGGACCTCAGGAGCGGGCGGTTGACTACGAGTTGAGCCCACTTGACCGTTTCACCCCTCTTGCGCACGGGCGTGACTTGGCTCACTCGATCCGGCGGACCGTCAGGTATCCGGAATGCACCGATCCGCCTTTTCCAGTGCACCAGTTGAGGCTTGCTGTCGCAAAGGATCAAGCACCTCAAATGCCCCGTACCAAGGTCAATAGGCACGCCATGTGAATTCGCCACTTGTTCCGGACATGTGCTCTCGCATACGTTCCCGGCCTGTCGGGCGGACGCCGAATCCTGCCACCGCCCGTACATCCACCGAGAACCGCGGCAGGAGCGGGGGACCCAGGTAAGTCGCCGGATCGGGATGTCTTCGGACATACCGGCACGGCTCGGGGTGAAGTCATGCCTTTTGCGGGCGTGGCCGGGCAACTCCCCGCCCGAACCCGACAGCTCACCTCGCAGGCGAAGGAGAGGACTTCACCATGCCTGCTGCCGCTCAGCACCGCACCCCCCGCAAGAGCCGTCTCGTCCGCAAGCTCGCCGTACTCGGCACGGGAGCCGCCGTACTGGCACTCCCCCTCGTCGGCGCGACCAGCGCGTCCGCGGCCACCCCGACCGTGCAGACCGCGACCACACTCGGGTACGCCAACAACCTCGACGGCTGGATCCGGGCCTCCCTCGCCGTCATGGCGGAGCACGGGATCCCCGGCTCCTACAACGGCATCTACCGCAACGTCATCCGCGAGTCCTCCGGCAACCCCTGGGCCATCAACAACTGGGACTCCAACGCGGCCGCCGGCACCCCGTCCAAGGGCCTGCTCCAGGTGATCGACCCGACCTTCAACGCGTACCACGTGTCCAACACGCTGTGGGACCCGTACGACCCGGTCGCGAACATCACCGCGGCCTGCAACTACGCGGCCCAGCGGTACGGGTCGATCGACAACGTGTGGGGCGCGTACTAGGAACTACGCCTCACTGAACAGTCTTTCGAGGACGACGGCGACGCCGTCGTCCTCGTTCGACGAGGTCACCTCGTCGGCCACGGCCTTGAGTTCGGGGTGGGCGTTGGCCATCGCGACGCCGTGGGCCGCCCAGTCGAACATGGGGATGTCGTTGGGCATGTCCCCGAAGGCGATCGTCACCTCGGGCCCCAGGCCCAGGTGTTCGGCGGCCAGCGCGAGACCGGTCGCCTTGGTGATGCCGCATGGCTGGAGTTCGACGGTCCCGGGCCCCGACATGGTGACCGTGGCCAGCGAGCCCACCACCGAGCGCGCCGTCACCGCCAACTCGTCGTCGGACAGGTAGGGGTGGCGCAGCAGCACCTTGCTGATCGGCTCGCACCACAGGTCGTCGCGCCGATCGACCCGCACCGCGGGCAGCGTGGGGTGGGGCATCAGATACCCGGGCTCGATGAGCGTCAGCCCGTCCACGCCGTCCTGGTCCACGGCCGCGTACACCTGCCCGACCTCGGCCTCGATCTTCCCGAGGGCGGTCTCGGCCAGCTCCCGCTCCAGGGTCACCGACCACAGCAGACGGTCCGCGCCGGCGTCGTACACCTGCGCGCCCTGCCCGCACACCGCGAGCCCCGTACTGCCCAGGTCGTCGAGGAGCGGCCGCACTCTGGGCGCCGGCCGTCCCGTCACGACGAGATGCCGGGCCCCGCCCGCCGCCACCCGCGCGAGCGCGGCCAACGACCGGTCCGAGAGGGTGTCGTCGGCGCGGAGCAGCGTGCCGTCCAGGTCGGTGGCGACGAGTGAATATGCGGGGGAGGCGGCCATGATCAGAGAATACGGATGGTTGGCCCCTGCGACTCGACGCGAACCGGACGGCTGCTGCTTTCACATCCGTTGACGTGTGTTCCGGTTCCGGTTACGCCGAGTCCCGGATCACGAGTTCCGTCGGGAGGATCACCCCGGCCGTGTCCTCGCCGGCGATCTGGGCGAGGAGCATGCGGACCATCTCGGCGCTGATGCGGTCGAAGGGCTGGCGCATGGTGGTGAGGGCGGGGGCGATGGCGGTGGCCGCCGGGGAGTCGTCGAAGCCGCCGACAGCGATGTCACCGGGGACCGAGCGCCCGGACTGCTGAAGGACGCCCACGACCCCCAGGGCCATGAGGTCGGACGCGACGAACACGGCGTCCATGTCGGGTGCTTGGGCCAGCAGGCGCCGGGCCGCCCGCTCGCCGCCGCTGCGCCGGAAGTCGCCCTCGACGACGAGCGCCGGGTCGTAGGGCAGGCCAGCCTCGGCGAGCACGTCCCGGTAGCCGGCCAGCCGGTCGGGCCCGCCCGGCATGTCCAGGGGCCCGGTGACCATGCCGACGCGGCGCCGGCCGCCCTCGATCAGATGGCGGACCATCTCCTGCGCGCCGTCGCGGTCGGCGGCGGCCACGTAACTCACCTTGGAGCCGAGCCCTATCGGCTTGCCGCAGACCACCAACGGGATCCCGGCCTGGTGCAGTTCGGCGGCGACCGGGTCACCGCTGTGGTTGGAGAGCAGCAGGACGCCGTCGACGTGGCCCGACGTGATGTACCGGGTCAGCCGGCGCCGGTCGTCGTCGCTCTCGGCCAGCATCAGCAGCAGCGGGATGTCGAACTGGGCGAGCCGTTCGGTGCAACCGCGCAGCAGGACGTTGAAGTTGGGGTCCTCGAAGAACTTCTCCTGCGGTTCCGTCAGCAGGAACGCCACCGAGTCCGACCGGCCCGTACTCAGGCTGCGCGCATGCCGGTTGACCACGTACCCGGTCTTCCTGATGGCGGCCTCCACGGCCCGCCGGGCGGCCGGCGAGACGTAGTGGCCGCCGTTCAGGAAGCGGGAGACGGTGCCCCGCGACACGCCGGCCTCCCGGGCCACGTCGTGGATGGTGGGAGGCCTGCGGCGGCCGTTCGCACTGGTGGTCATGGTCCTCGTTAGCAAGAGAAGGGTTGTTCAGGCCTTGACCGAGCCGCTCAGCAGGTCCAGGGACCAGAACCGCTGGATCACCAGGAAGAGCCCGATCAGCGGCAGGATCGCCAGCAGGCACCCGGTGATGACCAGGGTGTACAGGGCGGGCTGCGAGGCGCCCTGGGCGAGCAGCGTGTAGAGGCCGAGAGTGATCGGGAACTTCTCGTCGTCGGCCAGCATCACGTACGGCAGCAGGAAGTTGTTCCAGATGCCGACGAACTGGAAGAGGAACACCGTGATCAGGCCCGGCATCATCATCGGTACGGCGATCCGCGAGAAGATCCTCCACTCGCTCGCGCCGTCCATGCGGGCCGCCTCCATCAGCTCGGTGGGCACCGAGGCGGCCGCGTAGATGCGGACCAGGTAGACGCCGTACGGCGAGAGGATCGACGGCAGCAGCATCGACCAGTACGAGTCGGCCAGGCCCAGCTTCGACAGCAGCAGGTACTGCGGTACGGCGAGCACGATGGACGGCACCAGGACGCCGGCCAGGATCATCTTGAAGACGGCCTCACGGCCGCGGAAGGCGAACCGGCCGAGCGCGTAGCCGCCGGCGGCGGAGACCGCGGCGGACAGCAGGGCGCCGAAACCGGCGTAGAAGGCGGAGTTGGCCATCCAGCGCCAGAAGATGCCGTCCCGGTAGTCGGTCAGGTCCCTGATGTTGTCGAAGAAACCGGAGCCGGGCGCGAAGGTGAAGGTGGAGAAGAGCTCCGACCGGTCCTTGGTCGCCGCGATGACCACCCAGGCGATGGGGATCAGGCAGTACAGGGCGCCGAGGAGCAGCACGATCGTCGGCACCCAGGCGGTACGCCGTGTCTTGTCGGCCCTGCCGGTGGTGTCGGCGGTGAGGGTGAGGGGGGTCATGCCCGGTCCTCCCGGGTGTAGCGGTCGGAGATGCGCAGCAGGGTGAAGGAGAGGACGAACGTGGCCAGGGCCAGGACGACCGCGGTGGCGGAGGCGCCGTAGATGTCGGACTGCAGGAAGGCCTTGTCGTAGATGGCCATCAGGGGGCTCCACGAGCTGGGCAGGCCGTTGGTGAGCGGCTTGAGGGCCATCGGCTCGGTGAAGACCTGGAGGGTGGCGATCACCGAGAAGAAGAAGGTGAGCACCAGAGAGGGCAGCACGATCGGGATCTTGATCTTCAGGGCGATGTGCAGGTCGCTCGCGCCGTCGATCCTGGCCGCCTCGTAGATGTCCGGCGGGATCGCCCGCAGGGCGGTGTAGATGACGATCATGTTGAAGCCGGTGCCGCCCCAGACCGCGATGTTCGCGAAGGAGAGGTAGAGGTTGCCGCCGTCGAACAGGTCGGGCTGCGGGAGGCCGAACTTGTCGAGCAGGTAGTGGAAGGGGCTGACGTCCGGCAGGTACAGGAAGCCCCACATGAGGGCGGCGATGATGCCCGGCACCGCGTACGGCAGGAAGATCATCAGCCGCGCGAAGGGCGCGCTGCGGGCCTTCGGGGTGTCCAGCATCAGCGCGAACAGCAGGGCGAGGCCCAGCATGGTCGGGATGACGATGAGGCCGTAGCCGAAGGCGCGCAGCACGCTGTGGCCGAACTCGGAGTCCTTGAGAACGTCGGTGTAGTTGCCGATGCCGTTCCAGACCTGTGCGCGGGCGCCCTTGCCGAGGCCGATGCCCTTGACCTGGACCCTGTGCAGGCTCAGCCAGATCGCGTACCCGATGGGCACGACGGTGAAGGCGGCGAAGAGGGTGAGGGTGGGCACCAGGAACCAGTACGGTGCGCTGCGGCCGCGACCACGGCGGCGGGGGCGGCTGGGGCGGACGGACTGGGCGGTGCCGGTGCCGTCCGCCAAGGGCCTGGCCTCGATGAGGTCGGAGCCCTTGAGCGGAGCGCTGGTCATGCCTCGGTCACCTCGAAGCCCTGCTTCTTCATGTCGCCGAAGGTCTTCGACTGCACGGTGGCGAGGGCGGAGTCGAACTGGGACTCCTTCTTCGCCTTGCTGGCCTTGCCGAACGCGTCCTGGAAGGTCGTGTACGCCGTGTTGACGTTGGGGCCCCAGGCCGCGGTGGCCGTGGTGGCGGCGATCTCGCCGGCCGTGGTGTAGAAGTCCGCCTGGTTCGAGAAGAACTCGGGCGTGGTCAGGACGCCGCCGGACTGGCCCTTCGTCGCGGCCGGGTAGATCGCGACCTCCTTGACCAGGGCGGCCAGCGCCTCCGGGTCGGTGTTCAGCCAGGTCGCGAACTTGGCGGCGGCCTCGGCGTGCTTGGAGTCGGTGGAGACGCCGGTGGAGGAACCGCCCCAGCTGCCGGTGACGTTCTCGCCGGACTTCCACTGCGGCAGCGGGGCCATCCGCCACTTGCCCTTGGTGTCGGGCGCGGAGGAGACCAGCACACCGGGCGCCCACACGGCGGAGACCCAGGCGAGGTGGGTGCCCTTGTTGAGGGCGTTGTTCCAGGCCGGGGTGTACATCGGCTGGTTGTCGATGACGCCCTCCTGCACCAGGCCGCCCCAGAACTCGGCGACCTGCTCGGTGGCCGCGTCGTCGATGCCGACGGTCCACTTGCCGGCCGAGTCGACGGTCCACCACTTGCCGCCGGCCTGCTGGGCGAGGCCCGCGAACAGCCCGGGGTCGTTGGAGGAGAACGTGGTCAGGTAGGCGTCCGGGACGGCCTTCTTGGCGGCGCGGGCGGTCTCGGCGAACTCCGTCCAGGTCTTCGGGACGCTGAGCCCGTGCTTCTTGAAGAGGTCCTCGCGGTAGTAGAACATCAGCGGCCCGGCGTCCTGCGGGATCGCGTAGAGGGCGTCCGTGCCGAGGGTGACCATGCCCCACAGACCCTCGGCGAACTCGGACTTGGTGCTGCCCGCGTACTTGGTGATGTCGGCCAGCACGTCGTTGGAGACCAGGGTCGGCAGGGACTGGTACTCGACCTGGATGAGGTCGGGGGCGTTGCCGGCCTTCTTCGCGGTGATCAGCTTGGAGACGATCTCGCCGCCGCTGGCCTGCTTGGACACGGTCACCGTGATGTCCGGGTTCTTCTTGTTCCAGATCGCGGCGACCTTCTCCATGTTCGGCGCCCACGACCAGTAGGTCAGCTTGACCGGCCCGCTGTCGCTGTCGCCGGAGTCGTCGTCGGAACCGCCGCAGGCGGCGAGGGTGCCGGTGAGGCCGAGGGCTGCGGCCCCGGCAAGGATGCTTCGCCTGCTGATCTGGCGGCGGTTGATCGACATCTACATCTCCCCTGACTTGGAACCAGCCGGTCTCGGAACGTCCCGCGTTCGCGGCAACCGCCGTGGGGGGAGGTTCTGCGGACGTGACCGAGAGGCTGTGCGCGAGGGCCGCGCGGCTCTGTGATCGTGCACAGTAGAGAATTGTTTCAGCCCCTTGTCAATGGCGAGAGCGTGCGGTTATCTACTTGTTGCCCGCCGATGACAGGGGTGAGGGGCGCTGTGCACGATCACAGAAAATAAGGGTTTTCTCGATCGTCCGGCGTTTCGCCGGCTCCCCTCACCCCGTTCTCCGGCCCTCCCTCGGGCCCCCTTGGGGCCACTGCCCGGCCACCGAAGTCACCGCAGAGCCGGTATCCCCGTGACCGTCCGCGAAAGGACCCTTTGAGATGCGCAGACGCAGTGTTCTCACCGCTGCCGGAGCCGCCGCGCTGGCCGTTCCCGTACTGGGGGCGGCGCCGGCCGCTGCTTCGCCGGCCGCTGCTTCGGCGGGTGCCTCTTCGGCGAGCGGCCGGAGTCGGCTGGAGATCCGTGGCGTGGACATCTCCTCGCTGCCGAAGAACGAGGACCACGGCGCCGTGTACCGCACCGCCGACGGCCGGCGTGCCGACCCGGTCCGCCTGATCGCGCAGGCCGGCGTCACCCACGCCCGCCTCAAGGTGTGGGTGAACCCGGCCGACGGCTACAACACCAAGGCGCACGTCCTGCCGCTCGCCCGGCGCCTGAAGCGGGCCGGGATCGGCATCTGGATCGACTTCCACTACTCCGACAGCTGGGCCGACCCCGCCCACCAGACCAAGCCGGACGCCTGGGCGGAGCTGGACGTGGCGGGCCTGACACGCGCGGTGTACGACCACACGGCCGACGTCCTCGGAGCACTGAAGCGGCAGGGCACCCCGGCTCAACTCGTGCAGATCGGCAATGAGTTGAACGGCGGGCTGATCTGGCCCGAGGGCAACTGGGAGCACTTCGACACCATGACCGCCTTCCTCAAGGCCGGTCTGAGCGCGGCACGTGACACCACCCCGCGCGTCCGCACGATCCTGCACCTGGCTAACGGCGGCGACAACGGGCTGTACCGCTGGTGGTTCGACAACGTCGTGTCGTACGGCGTCGACTTCGACATCATCGGGCTGTCCTACTACCCGTTCTGGCACGGGCCGATCGCGAACGCCGCCGCCAACATGGCGGACATCACGGCGCGTTACGGCAAGCCGTGCGTGATCGCCGAGACGGCGTACCCGTTCACGCTGGAGAGCGAGGACGACGTCAACGACATCATGAACAGCCCTTCACAGCTGACCGACGGCTTCCCCGCCACGCCCGCGGGCCAGGCCGCCTGGCTGCGCACGGTGGCCGACCTCGCCGCCGGCGTCCCTGGCGGGCAGGGGCTGGGCTACTGCTACTGCTACTGGGAAGGCCTGTGGACCTACCGCGCGGGCAGCGGCTGGGATCCGGCGGACGCCGCCTCGGGCAATGCGTGGGAGAACCTCGCACTGTTCGACTTCGAGGACAGGGCACTGCCGGGGTTGCGGACGTTGGGGGGTTATCGGTCGTAGCTCACCGGGTGCGGGTGCGTCGTGGCTGGTCGCGCAGTTCCCCGCGCCCCTTGATGGGTGTAGCCGGCTACACCCCGTATACGGCAGGCAGGTCACTCGTGGCTGTGGGGCGGGGGCGGGATCGTGGGCCGTACCGAAATCCGCCCCGAGAAAGGGTTGGCCACTGCTATGCGCCGTCGCCGTAGTCTCACCGTCGCCACCGCTCTGACCGCTGTCGCCCTCACCGCCGTCCTCGCCACTGGCTGCGACCCCAGGGACGTGGACAACTCCCTGGACTGCGTGTCCAACGCCGACACCATCGCCGACAGCCTCAAGTCCATCCACGAGGCAGGCTGGGACGCAGTGAAGGACCCGTCCAAGACCGATGAGTCCATCGACACGATCGACAAGAACGTCGACAAGATCAACAAGATCCAGGACGACTCGAGCGACAGCAGGGTCGACAAGGCCGTCGACGACCTCGACAAGGCGATCAAGGACTACAACGAGTCCATCCTCAACGGCGACACCAGCCCGGACTCCAGCCGGATCGACGCGGCGGCCGACCGGCTGAAGGACGTCTGCAGCTCGTGAGGCCGGGGATGCGGGCACCCACCCGTCGGCGCCTGCGTCCCCGACCGCACGGGTCGGTACACCTAGCCGTGCGCCGCCGCGAGGTGGCGGGCCAGTCGCGGGGAGGCGAACTCCGTGCCGCACACGAAGCGCATCACCGGACCGTAGGACGCCGCCGCCGGGAGGCCCGTGAAGTACAGGCCCGGTACGGAGGAGACGTAACCGGCACCGAGCCTGGGCGTGCCGCGGCTGACCGCGAGCTCGGTGCGCAGTTCATGGCCGAGGAAGTCCATCGCGGCGAGGTCGACGCGGTAGCCGGTGGCCGCGATGACGTGGTCGGCCGGCAGGCGGTCCGTGCCTCCTGTGTGCGTGCGGACCGTGAGCGCCGGGTGGCCGTCCGGGGTGTCCGCGCCGAGGATCCGCTCCACCTCGCTGACCTGCACCTTGCCCTCGAAGCGGTCGCGCAGCCACCACGCGCCGAGCGGGCCGAGGACCCGGCGGACCAGGTAGTGGCGGGCGCCGGCCGGGAGACGGCGGTAGGGGTGCGGGTAGTAGCTCAGCGCCCACAGCGACCAGGCGCGGCCGAAGGGCGACTCGGGGCGCAGCCTCGGCTGCTTCCACGGCGGCGCGCCGAAGTCCACGCTGCCGCGTCCGCGCGCGACCACCCGGACCTGCGCGCCCGCCTCCGCCGCGAGGGCGGCCGTCTCCAGCGCGGACTGGCCGGCGCCGACGACGATCAGTTCCTTGCCGGAGTAGCGGGAGAGGTCGTGGTGCTGGGAGCTGTGGGAGAGCGCGCCGGCGGGGGCGGGCCCGTCCGGTGCGGCGGCGGCCAGTTCCGGGGGCAGGTGGGAAAGCCCGGACAGTCCGGTGGCGACCACGACCGCCCGCGCGGTGAACGCCTCGCCGGAGTCGAGCTTGAGCTGGAAGCCGCCCTGCTCGCTGCGGTCCACGGACACCACCCGAACCTGCTCCAGATCGGGCACCAGCTTCTGCTGGAACCACTGTCCGTAGGCGATGAAGGTCTCCACGGGGATGATGTCCTCGTCGGTCACCAGCCGGGGGATGCCCGCCGTGTCGCAGTAGTCGGCGAGGGTGTGCCCGCGCTGTGGCGCGTCGAGGCTGGAGGCGGCCGGGGTCGACTTGAGCAGCATGCCCACGGGCATGTGGTCGCGCCAGCTGACCATGGGGTCGCCGAAGACGCGCACGGGTATGCCGCGCGCCCGCAGATGAGCCGCGGTCGACAGGCCGTAGGGCCCGGCACCGATGACTGCTACCGGATGGATCACGAAGTCCCTCCCCAGGACGTCACATCGTCACTTCGTGGCCGTACGCGTTGCTTGCGAGTTGCTGGTCGTCACTTCTTGGCGCTGCGATGGTGGGCCCGCCACAGCTGGTAGAGATGCTTGGCGCCGGGCCGCACGAAGCGCCCGAGCATCGTGAGGAACGGCAGCGGGTCGTCACCCGCGAGCCAGGCCAGCTCGGTCCCGCTGGGCCGCTTCGGCGCGTGCGGGGTCGTATAGCCGCTGCGGCGGTAGGCGAGCAGGGCGGGCAGGTCGATGTTCTCCACCACATAGCGGTGGCCGGCCCGCTGTTCCCCCTCCGGTACGGCCCGCCCGGTGAGGTCCAGGTGCATGGCGCGGACGACGTCCACCCCCGACTCGCTCTCGAAGAGCCGGAACTGGGCGCCCATGCGTGGGTTGAAGTCGAGCAGTTTGTACTGACCGTCGCGCCGGTCGAAGCGCAGGTCGAGGTCGATGATGCCGGTGTAGCCGATCTGTTTGATGAAACGTGCGGCGAGGTCCGCGAGTTCCGGGTTGTCGACGACGTAGGCGTTCGCCGTCATGCCCGCGTGCGGCGGCCAGGAACGCACCTTGACGCCGGTGAACAGGGCGAGCGGTGTGGAGTTGGCGTCGAAGTAGGCGTGCACGATCCAGTCCTCGGCCTCCTCCCGGGGCAGGTACTCCTGGAGGATCACCCCGGGCCGCTCGCCCCAGTCACGGGCGAGGGCGAGCAGCCCTTCACGGGTGGCGATGCGTGTCGTGCCGTTGACCGCGGGCCGCGTGCGGCGTACGAACGCCTCGCGGTTCTTGGCCACCACCGGGAAGCGGGCCTTCTCGGCGAAGGCCACGATGTCGTCGTACGACTGCGGGAAGGCGGCCTCCGGGCTCGCGATGCCGTGTTCCACGCACAGTTCGTGCAGGCCCTGTTTGCTGGCCAGGCGCCGTGGCAGGGCGGGCTCCACGCGCGGGAAGAGGAAACGGCCGAGGAGGTCGCTCTGGTGTTCGGCGATCAGGACCGCGGCCTCCTCGTCGGTCGGTACGAGGACGGCGGGGCGGCCGATGCGGCGCCCGATCCGGATCAGTCCCTCGATCAGCCGGCCCGGGTCCTCGGTGCCGGTCGTGGGCCAGACGAACGCGCGTGTGAGGTATCGGGAGGCGGCCGCGGGTGTGAAACGGTCCTCCGTGATGGCGTACATGGGCACACCGAGGCGGCCCAGGCTGCGGATCGCGCCGACGCCGCCGTGGTGCAGCGGGTAGTCGCCGAACTTGACGATCAAGGCCGGTACGTCCTGGTCAGCCCTGAATGGCACACTGCTCGCACTCCTGGCCACGGTCCCCCCACGCGTCCCCCGACGGACGCGATCCCACCCATCCCGTCCGTGTCTCGCAAAGGACGCTAAGCCGGAATGGAAGCCTCCGACTATCCCGTAACAGGACATTGCGAACTCTTTAGCCGTATTGCTAACCCTTTAGGCACTCCCGCGACGGACGGCTCAGACGTAACGTGTGGCGCGACCACCTGCACCGCACGGCATGCGCGAGAGCGAGGCAGCACCCATGCCCCCCTTCGATGTCCCCTTCGACGTGCCCGAGGGCGATCCCTTCGGTCCGCACAACCTTCCGTACGGAGTCTTCTCGACCGCGTCCTCCCAGCGGACCGTCGGCGTCCGTCTCGGCGACCGCGTCCTCGACGCGGGCGCGGCGGCCGCCGCCCTCGGCTCCCCTTATGTCTCCCTGCTCGCCCAGCCCTCGCTGGGTCCGCTGCTGGCCGCGGGCCGCACGGCCTGGTCTGACGTCCGGCGCGCACTGACCGCGTGGGTGACGGTGCCGGCGCACCAGGAGACGATCGCGGGCCTCTTCCACCCGCTGTCGTCCGTCGCCCTCCACCTCCCCTTCGAGGTCGCGGACTACGTCGACTTCTACGCCTCCGAGAATCACGCGCGGAACGTCGGCCGGATCTTCCGGCCCGACGCCGCCGACTCCCTGACCCCCAACTGGAAGCACCTGCCGATCGGTTACCACGGCCGCGCGGGGACGGTGGTGGTGTCGGGGACGGATGTCGTACGACCGTCGGGGCAGCGCAAGGCCCCCTCCGACGCCGTTCCCGTCTTCGGCCCGTCCGTGCGGCTCGACATCGAGGCGGAGGTCGGCTTCGTGGTCGGCGTGCCGTCGGAGCTCGGGCGGCCCGTCGGGCTCGCGGACTTCCGGGAGCACGTCTTCGGGCTGTGCCTGCTCAACGACTGGTCGGCGCGGGACGTCCAGGCCTGGGAGTACGTCCCCCTCGGCCCGTTCCTCGGCAAGTCCTTCGCCACGTCGGTGTCGGCGTGGATCACCCCGCTCGACGCCCTGGAGGAGGCCCGGGTGGCACCTCCCGAGCGGACGCACGAACTGCTGCCGTATCTGGACGACACCGTGTCCGACGCGGAGCCCGGAGGGTACGACCTGCGGATCTCCGTCGCGATCAACGGCCACGTGGTGTCGGAGCCGCCCTTCTCCACCATGTACTGGACGGCGGCCCAGCAACTGGCGCACATGACGGTGAACGGCGCGTCGCTCAGGACCGGTGACCTGTACGGGTCGGGGACGGTGAGCGGCCCCTCCGCGGGAGAGCGGGGGTCGTTGCTGGAGCTGACCTGGAACGGACGGGACGCGCTGGAACTCCCCGACGGGAAGCGGACGTTCCTGGAGGACGGGGACGTGGTGACGATGTCGGCGTGGGCTCCCGGGCCGGACGGGGTCCGGGTGGGGCTGGGAGAGGTGGCGGGGCGGGTGGTTTCCCGGGATGCGTGAGTGCGCCGGGGGTGCGTGAGAGGCCCGGGCTTGCCCGATTCCTGCCGTAAGCCGTCCGCTCCCGGCATACTGGCGGCGGGCGGCACGCGTGGGACGACGCACGGCCGCCGCTTCGAACCCGCCTCACCCGCACCACTCCGTCTCTGCGCCTCCTCCCCTTCCTCCGACCAGGATCCGGAGCCCGTGGCATGATCCTCTGCCTGCTCCTGCTCAGCACCGTCGCTGCAGCGGCCGCCGTGCCGGTTCCGCGTGCGCTCACACGGGCCTCGTGGCCCGAACGCGAACCGGTGGTCGGCCTGTGGGTGTGGCAGTGCCTGGTCGCCACGGTTCTGCTGTGCTGCCTCACGGCGCTGGTGCTCGGGGCGGCAGCGGTCTTCCACACGGTCCGCGACCATGTGTTCGCCCCGGCGCCGCCGGCCGTGACCGCGGCGTACGACCTCTCGGCCGCGCCGGTCTGGGCCGCCGCGCTGACCCTGCTGCTGGCGAGCGGGGCCGCGTGGACCACGGCCATGCTGGGCCGTGAACTGGCCGAGGCCCGCCGGCGGCACGATGTCGCCCGTGCGCATCTGCGGGAACGCGCGCCGGACCTGCCCGCCGGGCTGGACGCGGGGTCCCGCGGTCCGCTTCTCGTCCTGGAGGACGAGTATCCGGACGCCTGGTGGATGCCGGGCAACCCGCCGCAGCTGATCGTGACGACCGGTGCGCTCCACCGCCTCACCGACCACCAGCTGAACGCGGTCCTCGCCCACGAGCGGGGGCATGCGCGCGCCCGCCACGACTGGCTGCTGCACCTCTCCACCGCGTTGGCCACGGGGTTCCCGCGGGTGCCGCTCTTCGCCCACTTCTGCGACCAGACGCACCGCCTGGTGGAGCTGGCGGCGGACGACACGGCGTCCCGCCGGTGCGGTCATCTGACCACCGCGCTGGCCTTGATCGAGCTGAACCAGCACCGGGGGGTGCTGTCGTGTGCGTCCAGCCATCGGCTGCTGGGCGAGCGGGTCGACCGGCTGCTGGAGCCTCCGCCGCGGTTGCTGCGGCGGCAGCGGGCGCTGACCACGGCGACGGCTGCGCTGGTGCCGTTGCTGCCGCTGCTGATCGTGTTCGGGCCGGGGTTGTCGGCGCTGGCGTAGGCCGACGGGACGGTCCCCGGCGCAGACGGTCGGATTTCGGCTGCGGGCCGGTGGGGGCGGGCCGCGCAGTTCCCCGCGCCCCCACGTGGGTGCGGTCGTGGCTGGTTCCTTCACCAGGTGGCACATGTCACCCCATGGCACCGGAAACCGCAGGTCAGCCACTTATCTGTCATGGCGTCAGGTGGCGCAACAATTCCGCAACACTGCCTTTCCTACCGTCTAGGTATGGTTCCAGCCATGCCATCCACCGACCGTATCCGGGACCACGCCGGCCAGGGCGCGACCACCGTCGCCGCCCGCGCCCGGCGCCGGCTGCGCGCGGACCAGGCACGGCAGCTCGCCGATCTCCTCCGTCACCAGCTCCTCACCGACGGTTTCCCGGACGGCACGCTGCCCCACGAGACGACCCTCGCCGTCGACTACCGCGCCTCCCGCAACACGGTCCGCCAAGCCCTGGACCTGCTCCGCGCCGAAGGCCTGGTCGAACGCCTCCCCGGCGTCGGCACCGTGGTCGTGGGCCACAAGTACCCCCACGGCCTGGACCGTCTGATGGGCCTCGCGGAAACCCTCCGCGAACACGGCACGGTCACCAACGAGGTCCGCACCATGGGCCCCGCCCCCGCACCGCACCCGGTGGCCCGGCGCCTCCAGGTCGCCCCCGGGACCGACGTCCTCTACATAGAGCGCCTGCGCCGCCTGAACGGCCTTCCGCTCTCCCTCGACCTCACCTACGTCCCCCTCGACATCGGCACCGCCCTGCTCGGCGCCGACCTGGAGAACACCGACGTCTTCCGGCTCCTGGAGACGATCACCGGCCAGGGTCTCGGCCACGCCGAGATCACCCTGGAGGCGGTGAACGCGGACGCCCACTCCGCCGCCGTACTGGAGGCCCCGCGCGGCGCGGCCGTCCTGATGCTGGAACGCCTCACGCACCTCGCCGACGGCCGCCCGGTGGATCTGGAGTTCATCCGCTTCCGCGGCGACCGCATCACGATGAGCGGCCTGCTGCACCGCTCCCTGTAGAACCCCCTGCTCGCACATTCCTGGAGACAGCCATGCCCTTGGTGCCCCAGCGGGCCGACGTGCCCGTGACCATCGACGAGTCGAAGTGCATCGACGGCTGCACGCTCTGTGTGGACATGTGCCCGCTGGACTCCCTGGCCATCGACAACAGCAGCGGCAAGGCCTATATGCACGTCGACGAGTGCTGGTACTGCGGACCGTGCGCGGCCCGCTGTCCCACCGGAGCCGTCACGGTCAACATGCCCTATCTGCTCCGGTGAGAGGCGAACTCCCATGAGAAACACATCAGTTGCCGCCCTTGCCGCCCTCCTTCTGTTCCCCCTGGCGGGTTGCGGTGGCAGCGCGCAGGCGGGCGACGGATCCACGGTCACCGTCACCGTCGGCTACCAGTCCAAGACCATCAACACGGTCACCGCCGGCACCCTGCTGCGCTCCCTCGGCTACTTCGAGAAGGAGCTGAACTCGCTGCACGACGGCAAGACCTACAAGGTCGACTGGCAGGACTACGCCACCGGCGCCCCGATCACCGCCCAGATGACCGCCGGGAAGATCGACATCGGCTCGATGGGCGACTTCCCGCTCCTCATCAACGCGGCCCGCGGCAAGCAGCTCGGCAAGCCCACCCGCCTGGTCTCGGTCACCGGCTACAACCTCCGCGGCGGTCTCAACACGATCGTCACCTCCCCCGACTCGAAGCTCGCCTCGCTGAAGGACCTGCGCGGCACGAAGGTCTCCACCAGCATCGGCTCCGCAGCCGACGGCACCCTCGTCCGGGCCCTCCAGCGGGCCGGAATCGATCCCGACAAGGGCATCGAGAAGCTCAACCAGCAGCCCGCGGTGGGCGCTTCGGCCCTGTCGGCGGGCAGCACGGACGCGCTGTCGCAGTTCGTCGCCTGGCCGGGTCTGCTCGCCTACCAGGGCAAGGCGAAGGCCCTGTACGACGGTGCCGAACTGAACCTCCCCACCTTCCACGGCGTCACCGCCCGCGAGGACTTCGCCAAGGACCGCCCCGCCGTCCTGGAGGCCTTCCTCAAGGCCCAGGCCGAGGCCACGGACTATCTGAACGACCACCCCGTCGCCGCCGCCGAGAAGGTCGCGAAGGCCACCTCCCTGCCCGCCGAGGTGGTCTACCTCTACAACGGCGCCCACGGCATCGCCACCTTCGACCCGGCGGTCAAGCCCCAGCTGGTCGCCGCCCTGAAGGAGGACGTCTCGGTCCTGAAGGCGGCCAAGCTGACCGGCGACGTGGACGTGGACTCCTTCGTCGACGACCAGTACGTCAAGAAGGCCCTCGGCGCGGACTACACCAAGCGCCTGTCCGCCGCGCCCGCAGCCGCGGCGAGCGAGGTCTGGCCCAAGGGCGCCGCCGAGACCCGGAGCTTCAAGACGCCCGCCGAACTCCTGGCGTACGTCTCCGCGCACCGGGCCGGCATCCGCGCCGCCTACGTCCCCGACGCCACCACCGGCACCCTGTGGTTCGCCGACAAGGCGGTCTGGGTGTCCGACGGCGACCAGCTCCTCCCCTTCGTCGCCCCGGAGACCGCGAACGCCTACGTCTCCGCGCACGGTGGCGCCCGGATCGTCTCGTACGCAGACGCCCTGGAGCAGGCGTCGTGAGCGGGCGGGCACCAGGGGCCGGAGGGTTCCGGCCCCGGTATCCGCGGCGGGCGGGCCGGTTCGTGATCCGGCTGGCCGCGCTCGCCGCCGCCCTGGGTCTGTGGCAGCTGCTGACCAGCCTGGACATCGATCTGTGGCTGCGCTTCTCGCAGTTCCCGACGGTCACCGACGTGGCGAGCACCTTCGCCGACCGGCTGTCCGGCGCCGACTACTGGACGGACCTCACCGACAGCCTCACCCGCATCCTCACCGGCTTCCTCCTCGCCGCGGTGCTCGGCGTGGCGACGGGCGTGCTCGTGGCGCGCTCGCGTCTCGCCGAGGACCTGCTCGGACCGGTGCTGGAGGTGATCCGCCCGATCCCGGCGATCGCCCTGGTCCCGGTCGCGATCCTGCTGTTCCCCTCCAACGAGCAGGGCATCGTCTTCATCACCTTCACCGCCGCCTTCTTCCCCGTCCTCGTCTCCACCCGGCACGCGGTCCGCGCGCTGACCCCCGTGTGGGAGGAGGCCGTGCAGACGATGGGTGGCGGCCGGTGGCGCATCCTCGCCTCGGTCGTCCTGCCGGGCGCCCTGCCCGGCATCTTCGGCGGCCTGTCCGTCGGCATCGGCGTCTCGTGGATCTGTGTGATCTCCGCCGAGATGATCTCCGGTCAGTACGGCGTCGGCTACCGCACCTGGCAGGACTACACCGTCGTCAACTACGCGGGCGTCTTCGTCGGCATGGTCACCATCGGCGTCCTCGGCTGGCTCACCTCCACGGCCGTGGAACTCCTGGGCCGCCGGCTGACGCGCTGGCTGCCGCGGACGTCGTACGACGGCACCGGCCGCTCCCGGCCCGGCGCTGCCACCCCGGCCGGCGGCGTCACGCGGGTGCCCGCCACCGCCGCGCACGCCGAGCCGTCCCCACCCGCTTCCAGGACCGAGGAGGCACACGATGAGCACCTCGTCTGACACGTCCGAGGCGATCGGTACGTCGCCGAAGGCTTCCGGTACCGGCGGTAGGACCCGCCTGAACCAGGCGGCCCCCGCAGCGGCCACCTCCGTCCGCGGTACCCGCCTCACCCTCACCGCCGCCGACCTGGGCCGCCCCGACGCGCCCGTGCTGACCGGCGTCGACCTGGACATCGCCGCCGGTGAGATCGTCACCGTCGTCGGCTCCTCCGGCTGCGGCAAGTCGACACTGCTGCGTACCCTGGCCGGCCTCCTCCCGCTGCTCGGGGGCGAGGTCGCCCAGGACGGCCGGCCCCTCACCAGGCCCAGCGCCGAGCGCGCCCTGGTCTTCCAGGAGGACGCCCTCCTGCCCTGGCGCACCCTGCGCGCCAACGTCGAACTCCCGTTGGCCATCAAGGGGTTGCCGCGCGCCGAACGGCGCACGCAGGCCGAGTCGTGGCTCGACCGGGTCGGACTCGCCGACCGCGCCCAGCAGTTGCCGCACCGGGTCTCCGGTGGGCAGCGCCAGCGCGCGCAGCTGGCCCGCGCCCTGGCCGGCCGCCCCCGTGCCGTCCTGATGGACGAACCCTTCGGCGCCCTCGACGCCCAGACCCGCGCCGGCATGCAGGACCTGCTGGTCGAGGTGCTGCACGGCACGGGCGCGACCGTCGTCTTCGTCACCCACGACGTGGACGAGGCCCTGTTCCTCGGCGACCGCGTGGCGCTCCTCGGCAACGGCCGGCTGACCGCCGTACGCGACGTCCCGCGCCCCCGCGACCGTACGGCGCACGACGATCCCGCGCGTGTGGCGCTGCGGCGCGACGTCCTCTCCTCGCTCGGCACGTGAAAGGCACCCTGGTGGACACCCCTCTGCAGATTCCGGCCCTCGACGAGGCCGAGGAGCTCACCTGCGACGTCCTCGTCATCGGCGGCGGCACCGCCGGCACGATGGCCGCCCTGACCGCAGCCGAGCACGGCGCGAACGTCATCCTGCTGGAGAAGGCCCACGTCCGGCACTCCGGCGCCCTCGCCATGGGCATGGACGGCGTCAACAACGCGGTCATCCCCGGCCGCGCCGAGCCCGACGACTACGTCGCCGAGATCACCCGCGCCAACGACGGCATCGTCGACCAGTCCACCGTCCGCCAGACCGCCACCCGTGGCTTCGGCATGGTGCAGCGCCTGGAGTCGTACGGCGTGAAGTTCGAGAAGGACGAGCACGGCGACTACGCGGTCCGCCAGGTCCACCGCTCCGGCTCCTATGTGCTGCCGATGCCGGAGGGCAAGGACGTCAAGAAGGTCCTGTACCGGCAGCTGCGGCGGCGCGAGATGCGGGAGAGGATCCGCATCGAGAACCGGGTGATGCCGGTGCGTGTGCTGACCGCCGAGGGGCAGGCCGTGGGCGCGGTCGGCCTCAACACCCGCACGGGTGCCTTCGTCACGGTCCGCGCGGGCGCGGTGATCCTGGCGACCGGTGCCTGCGGCCGCCTGGGCCTGCCCGCCTCCGGCTACCTGTACGGCACCTACGAGAACCCGACCAACGCGGGCGACGGCTACGCCATGGCCTACCACGCGGGCGCCGAACTCACGGGCATCGAGTGCTTCCAGATCAACCCGCTGATCAAGGACTACAACGGCCCCGCCTGCGCCTACGTCGCCAACCCCTTCGGCGGCTACCAGGTCAACCGGCACGGCGAACGCTTCGTCGACTCCGACTACTGGTCCGGTCAGATGATGGCCGAGTTCGCGGCGGAGGTCGCCTCCGACCGGGGCCCGGTGTACCTGAAGCTGAGCCATCTTCCGGAGGAGTCGATCTCGTCCCTGGAGTCGATCCTGCACTCCACGGAACGGCCCACCCGGGGCACCTTCCACGAGGGCCGCGGTCACGACTACCGCACCCACGACATCGAGATGCACATCTCCGAGATCGGCCTGTGCGGCGGCCACTCGGCCTCCGGCGTACGGGTCGACGACCACGCCCGTACGACCGTGCCGCGCCTCTACGCCGCCGGCGACCTGGCCTGCGTCCCGCACAACTACATGATCGGCGCGTTCGTCTTCGGTGACCTCGCGGGCGCGGACGCGTCCCAGTACGCCCCGTACGAAGGGGAGTTGCCGCTCGACCAGCTCCGCGAGGCGCACGAACTGATCTACCGCCCGCTGCACAACCCGGACGGCCCGCCGCAGCCCCAGGTCGAGTACAAGCTCCGCCGCTTCGTGAACGACTACGTGGCCCCGCCGAAGTCCGGCGCGCGACTCTCGCTCGCCCTGGAGGCGTTCGAGCGCATGCACACCGACATCGCCGCGATGGGCGCGCAGACCCCGCACGAGCTGATGCGCTGCGCCGAGGTCTCCTTCATCCGCGACTGCGCGGAGATGGCCGCGCGCGCGTCCCTGGCCCGCACGGAGTCCCGCTGGGGCCTCTACCACGACCGTCTCGACCACCCTCAGCGCGACGACGCCTCCTGGTTCCACCACCTCGACCTGCACAAGTCCCCCTCCGGTGCGATGGAGTTCACGGCTCGTCCCGTGGCTCCCTATCTGGTCCCGATCGACGAGTTCACGCCGGTCGGCGGTCCCTCCCGGCACATCGGCGAGGTGCACGCCGAGGACGTGGCCACGGCCGGCTCCAGGGACCTGGCCCCGGTCGCGACCGGACTCCTCGACACCGGGGCGGACGGAGCCGAACCGCTCGGTGGTCCCGGCCCGTCGGAGGCGGCACCGGCCGAGCAGGTCTCCGGCCGCATCCTCGAACTCGTCGCCCTCGCCGAGGAGGAGCCCGAACTCGACGCCCTGCGGCCCTACTTGGCCGACCCGGTGGCTGCGGTGCGCCGCGAGGCCGTCGCCGTCCTCACCGAGACGGTGCCGCCGGGAACGGGACCCGCCCTCGCGGACGCACTCCGCGACCCCGCCCCCGAGGTCCGGGCCGCCGCGGCCGCTTCCCTGCGGGAACTCGTCGAGACGCTTCTCCCGGAGCCCACCCTGCGGGACGGCCTGGCCGCCGCTCTGGCCGAGTCCGACCCGGTCGTCCGCGCCGCCGCCCTGGACGTCCTGCGTGCCCTGCGCCTCGGGGACGCCGAGCTGTTCGCCGGGTCCCTGACCGACTCGGACATCGCCGTCCGCATCGAGGCCGTCCGTGCCCTCGTCTCGGTGGACGCCGCAGCCGAGCTGGCCCGCGCGGCGGTCACCGATCCGTCCCGCGAGGTCCGGGTGACGATCGCCAAGGCGCTGGCGACGGTGTCGGCGGAACGCCCGCTCGATGCCGTCCTCGACGCTCTGACCCGGCTCACCGAGGACCCCGACGCGCTGGTGCAGGGCGCGGCCTACGGGGCGCTGGCCACCACCGGCTGCCCCGCACCGCTCGCCACCCGTGCCGTGACCGCCCTGTCGGCCTCCGCGTGGCAGGTCCGGTCAGGTGCGGCGACGGCGCTGTCCGCCGCCGACCCGGACGTGGCCGTCCCCGCCCTCGCCAAGGCCCTCGCCGACCCGAACGCCGACGTCCGCAAGGCCGCCGTCCTCGCCCTGACCCGGCTCACCGGCACCGAGGACGCCCGCGCGGCCCTGGCCACGGCGACGACGGACTCGGACGCGGACGTCAGGGCGTATGCGGCGAAGGGCCTGCAGAACCGGCCCTAGAAACCACCCGCACCAACGACCGGAGCCCCGGGACCGCCGGCATCGTCCGCGCCCGGGGCCCTATATCCAGTCCTCCGGCTCGGGCTCGGCGTCCATCTCGGGCCAGTGGTCGTCCGTCGTGCCGGTCGCCGTGCCGGTCCCGGCCGGCGCGGCGTCCTGTGCGGTGTCCTGTGCCGGACCCCCGTCCAGGGCAGCCAGCACGCCGATCACGCCCTCCCCGTACGTCGCGAGCTTCTTCTCACCGACCCCGCCGATGCTCCCGAGCTGCGTCACCGACGTGGGCCACGCCGTGACGATCTCCCTGAGCGTGGCGTCGTGGAAGATGACGTACGCCGGGACGCCCTGCTCACGGGCCTGCTCGGCGCGCCAGGCACGCAGGGCCTCGAACGCCGGGACCAGTGCCTCGGGCAGCTCGGCCACCGGGGCCTTGGCCCTGCCCCGCCCGGACGAGGAGGCCGACTTGGCGGTCGCCTGCTTCTTCGGCTCCTTGCGCAGCGGGACCTCCCGCTCTCGCCGCAGCACCTCGCCGCTCGCCTCGGTCAGCACCAGGGTGCCGTACTCCCCCTCGACCGCGAGCAGCCCCTGGGCCAGCAACTGCCGGACCACGCCCCGCCATTCACCCTCGGAGAGGTCCTCGCCGATACCGAAGACGGACAGCTGGTCGTGGTCGAACTGGATGACCTTGGCGGTGCGCTTGCCGAGCAGGATGTCGACGATCTGCACCGCCCCGAACTTCTGCCCCCGCTCCCGCTGCAGCCGCACCACCGTCGACAGCACCTTCTGGGCGGCGACCGTGCCGTCCCAGGTCTCGGGCGGGACGAGACAGGTGTCGCAGTTGCCGCAGCCCGCCTGGCCGGGCTCCTGACCGAAGTAGTTCAGCAGCTGCCCGCGCCGGCACTGAGCCGTCTCGCACAGTGCCAGCATCGACTCCAGGTGGGAGGCGGCCCGGCGCTGGAACGCCTCGTCGCCGTCGCTGGACTGGATCATCTTCCGCTGCTGTATGACGTCGTTGAGGCCGTACGCCATCCATGCCGTCGAGGCCAGCCCGTCGCGGCCCGCGCGGCCCGTCTCCTGGTAGTAGCCCTCGACCGACTTGGGCAGGTCGAGGTGGGCGACGAAGCGGACGTCCGGCTTGTCGATGCCCATGCCGAAGGCGATGGTCGCCACCACGACCAGGCCGTCCTCGCGCAGGAACCGGGACTGGTGGGCGGCGCGGGTGCCCGCGTCCAGACCGGCGTGGTACGGGACGGCCTCGACGCCGTTGCGCGAGAGGAACTCTGCCGTGGCCTCCACGGACTTGCGCGAGAGGCAGTACACGATGCCCGCGTCGCCCGCGTGCTCCTCCCGCAGGAAGGCGAGCAGCTGCTTCTTGGGGTCGGACTTCGGCACGATCCGGTACTGGATGTTGGGCCGGTCGAAGCTCGCCACGAAGTGCCGGGCCGTCGGCATGCCCAGCCGCTGGGTGATCTCCTGATGCGTCGCATGCGTGGCCGTCGCCGTCAGCGCGATCCGCGGCACGTCCGGCCAGCGCTCGCCGAGCAGGGACAGAGCCAGGTAGTCGGGCCGGAAGTCGTGGCCCCACTGCGAGACGCAGTGCGCCTCGTCGATGGCGAAGGCCGCGATCTTGCCGCGCGAGAGGAGGTCCAGCGTGGAGTCGAGCCGCAGCCGCTCCGGGGCGAGGTAGAGCAGGTCCAGCTCTCCGGCCAGGAACTCGGCCTCCACCGCGCGGCGCTGGTCGAAGTCCTGCGTGGAGTTCATGAACCCGGCGCTCACACCGAGTGCCCTGAGCGCGTCCACCTGGTCCTGCATCAGCGCGATGAGGGGTGAGACGACGATGCCCGTGCCGGGTCTCACCAGGGACGGAATCTGGTAGCACAGCGACTTGCCGCCGCCGGTCGGCATGAGGACGACGGCGTCCCCGCCGGCGACCACATGCTCGATGATCTCTTCCTGCTCGCCGCGGAAGGCCTCGTATCCGAAGACCCGGTGGAGCGTGGCCAGTGCCTCGCTGTCGGTCACCCCTGGCATCTCGCTGATCCCGCCCATCCCGCCCATTGTTCCGTCCCCCGTATGTCGTCCCTCGATCACTGCCTCCACGATAGGCGTCCGGACTGACAGCGTCGGAGTTATCCACAGGCCGGGGTGGTGTCTCAGGAGGGCCCGCCGTGACCCCGGCCCTGGCCGAACGCGTCGGGCCCCGGCTCCCTCGCGGGAAAACCGGGGCCCGGCGCACACGCACCGCAGGTCAGCGCACGAACACTCCCGCCTGGTTCGCCAGGTCGAGGAAGTACTGCGGCGCCACACCCAGCACCAGCGTGACGGCCACGCCGACTCCGATCGCCGTCATCGTCAGCGGCGACGGCACGGCGACCGTCGGTCCGTCCGGCTGCGGCTCGCTGAAGAACATCAGCACGATCACCCGGATGTAGAAGAACGCCGCGATCGCCGACGAGATCACACCGACCACGACCAGCGGCGCGGCGCCGCCCTCCGCCGCCGCCTTGAACACGGCGAACTTCCCGGCGAACCCGGAGGTCAGCGGGATGCCCGCGAAGGCCAGCAGGAACACCGCGAACACGGCGGCCACCAGGGGCGAACGACGGCCCAGCCCCGCCCACTTGGACAGGTGCGTCGCCTCGCCGCCGGCGTCACGGACCAGTGTCACCACGGCGAACGCGCCGATCGTGACGAACGAGTACGCGGCGAGGTAGAAGAGGACGGACGACACCCCGTCCGGCGTGGTCGCGATGACACCCGCGAGGATGAAGCCGGCGTGCGCGATCGAGGAGTACGCCAGCAGCCGCTTGATGTCGGTCTGCGTGATCGCGACGATCGCACCGCCCAGCATGGTGACGATCGCGACGGCCCACATGACCGGCCGCCAGTCCCAGCGCAGGCCGGGCAGCACCACGTACAGGATCCGCAGCAGCGCGCCGAACGCGGCCACCTTGGTCGCCGCCGCCATGAAGCCGGTGACCGGGGTCGGTGCGCCCTGGTAGACGTCCGGCGTCCACATGTGGAACGGCACCGCGCCCACCTTGAACAGCAGGCCCATGATGATCATCGCGGCGCCGATCAGCAGCAGCGCGTCGTTGCCCATGGTGTCCGCGAGCGCCGGGTCGACCGTGGCGATCGTGCCGTCGACGACCTTGGCGATCGTGCCGTACGACACCGAGCCCGCGTAGCCGTACAGCAGGGCGATGCCGAACAGGGTGAACGCGGAGGCGAACGCGCCGAGCAGGAAGTACTTGACCGCGGCCTCCTGCGACATGATCCGCTTGCGGCGGGCCAGTGCGCACAGCAGGTACAGCGGGAGCGAGAAGACCTCCAGGGCCACGAACAGCGTCAGCAGGTCGTTGGCCGCCGGGAAGATCAGCATGCCCGCGACCGCGAAGAGCAGCAGCGGGAACACCTCGGTGGTGGTGAACCCGGCCTTCACCGCGGCCTTCTCGCTGTCGCTGCCCGGCACGGAGGCGCCCTGGGCCGCGAACGAGTCGGTGCGGTTGCCGTGCGTCTCGGGGTCGAGCCGCCGCTCGGCGAAGGTGAACAGGCCGACCAGGCCCGCCAGCAGGATCGTGCCCTGGAGGAAGAGGGCCGGTCCGTCGACGGCGATGGCACCCATGGCCGCGATGCCGGACTTGGTCGTGGCGTATCCGTTCGCGGCGAGCACGACGACCGCCACGAAGGCCCCGACCAGCGCCAGAGCGGACATGATCCACTGGACGTGGTAGCGGGCTCTGCGCGGGACGAACGCCTCGACCAGCACCCCGATGAGCGCCGCGCCCAGGACGATCAGGGTGGGCGACAACTGCCCGTATTCGATCTTCGGCGCGTCGATCTTCGTGATCGGGTCGGCCGCGGTTGTCCACAGGCTGTGGACGACTGTTGCGCTCACTTGGCCGCCTCCGCCTCGGGCTGGGGGTCCTTCTTGTGTACGTCGGACATGGTCGACTTCACCGCCGGGTTGACGATGTCCGTGACGGGCTTCGGGTAGACGCCCAGGAAGATCAACAGCACGATCAGCGGGGCGACGACCAGGAGTTCCCGCACCCTGAGGTCGGGCATCGCGGAGACCTCCGGTTTCACCGGGCCCGTCATCGTCCGCTGGTAGAGGACGAGGGTGTAGAGCGCGGCGAGCACGATGCCGAAGGTCGCGATGATGCCGATCGCCGGGTAGCGCGCGAACGTGCCGACCAGGACCAGGAACTCACTGACGAACGGTGCGAGCCCGGGCAGCGACAGCGTGGCCAGGCCGCCGATCAGGAAGGTGCCGGCGAGTACCGGGGCGACCTTCTGCACCCCGCCGTAGTCGGCGATGAGCCGCGAGCCACGCCGCGAGATCAGGAAGCCGGCCACCAGCATCAGCACGGCCGTCGAGATCCCGTGGTTGACCATGTAGAGCGTCGCCCCGGACTGGCCCTGGCTGGTCATCGCGAAGATGCCCATGATGATGAAGCCGAAGTGCGAGATCGACGCGTACGCCACCAGCCGCTTGATGTCCCGCTGGCCGACCGCGAGCAGCGCCCCGTAGATGATGCTGATCACCGACAGGACGAGGATCGCGGGCGTCGCCCACTTGCTGGCCTCCGGGAAGAGCTGGAGGCAGAAGCGGAGCATCGCGAAGGTGCCCACCTTGTCGACGACCGCCGTGATGAGCACGGCGACCGGGGTGGTGGCCTCGCCCATCGCGTTGGGCAGCCAGGTGTGCAGCGGCCACAGGGGCGCCTTCACCGCGAAGGCGAAGAAGAAGCCGAGGAACAGCCAGCGTTCGGTGTTGGTCGCCATGTCGAGCGTGCCGTTGGCCCGCGCTTCGGCGATCTCCTGGAGGCTGAAGTTCCCGGCGACCACGTAGAGGCCGATGACCGCGGCCAGCATGATCAGGCCGCCGACCAGGTTGTAGAGGAGGAACTTCACCGCGGCGTAAGAGCGTTGGGTCGCCGCGTTCTCGTCGGACCCGGCGTGGGCCCGGTCCCCGAAGCCGCCGATGAGGAAGTACATCGGGATCAGCATGGCTTCGAAGAAGATGTAGAAGAGGAAGACGTCGGTGGCCTCGAAGGAGATGATCACCATCGCCTCGACGCCCAGGATCAGGGCGAAGAAGCCCTGCGTCGGCCGCCACCGCTTGCTGCCGGTCTCCAGCGGGTCGGCGTCGTGCCAGCCCGCGAGGATGATGAACGGGATCAGCAGCGCGGTCAGCGCGACGAGCGCCACCCCGATGCCGTCCACGCCCAGTTCGTAGCGGACCCCGAAGTCCTTGATCCAGGCGTGGGACTCGGTGAGCTGGTAACGGTCGCCGTCCGGGTCGAAGCGCACCAGGACGACGGCGGCCAGCGCGAGGGTGGCGAGCGAGACGAGCAGCGCCAGCCATTTCGCGGCGGTGCGGCGCGCGGCCGGCACGGCGGCCGTGGCGATCGCCCCGATCGCCGGGAGCGCCGCCGTCGCTGTCAGCAGAGGAAAGGACATCGGTATCAGACCGCCCTCATCAGCAGGGTCGCGGCCACGAGGATCGCCGCGCCGCCGAACATCGAGACCGCGTACGACCGCGCGTAGCCGTTCTGGAGCTTGCGCAGCCGGCCGGAGAGACCGCCGACCGAGGCCGCCGAGCCGTTGACCACGCCGTCGACCAGGGTGTGGTCGACGTAGACCAGGGAGCGGGTGAGGTGCTCTCCGCCACGGACCAGGACCACGTGGTTGAAGTCGTCCTGGAGCAGGTCGCGCCGGGCAGCCCGGGTGAGGAGCGACCCGCGCGGGGCGACGACCGGGACCGGGCGCCTGCCGTACTGGAGGTAGGCGAGCGCGACGCCGATGACCATGACGGTCACCGTGGCCGCCGTGACCGTCGTCGCGCTGATCGGCGAATCTCCGTGACTGTGCCCGGTGATGGGCTCCAGCCAGTGCAGGAAACGGTCGCCGATGCTGAACAGTCCGCCCGCGAAGACCGATCCGAAGGCCAGCACGATCATCGGAATCGTCATGGACTTGGGGGACTCGTGCGGGTGGGGCTCGGCATGTTCCCCGTGGTGCTCGGCGGCGGGCTCGGCGCTCGGAGCCTCCGGGGAGCGGGTGGGCTGGTTCTTCCAGCGCTCCTCCCCGAAGAACGTCATCAGCATCACGCGCGTCATGTAGAAGGCGGTGATGGCCGCGCCCAGCAGGGCGCAGGCGCCGAGGATCCAGCCCTCGGTGCCGCCCTTGGCGAAGGCGGCCTCGATGATCTTGTCCTTGGAGAAGAAGCCGGACAGGCCCGGGAAGCCGATGATGGCGAGGTAGCCGAGGCCGAAGGTGACGAAGGTGACCGGCATGTACTTGCGGAGGCCGCCGTACTTGCGCATGTCGACCTCGTCGTTCATGCCGTGCATGACCGAACCGGCGCCGAGGAACAGCCCGGCCTTGAAGAAGCCGTGCGTCACCAGGTGCATGATCGCGAAGACGTAGCCGATGGGGCCGAGGCCCGCGGCGAGGACCATGTAGCCGATCTGAGACATGGTCGAGCCGGCCAGCGCCTTCTTGATGTCGTCCTTCGCGCAACCGACGATCGCACCGAACAGGAGCGTGACCGCGCCGACGATGGTGACGACGAGCTGTGCGTCGGGCGCCGCGTTGAAGATGGCTCCGGAGCGGACGATCAGGTAGACGCCCGCGGTCACCATCGTCGCCGCGTGGATGAGGGCCGAGACCGGGGTCGGGCCCTCCATGGCGTCCCCGAGCCAGGACTGCAGCGGCACCTGGGCGGACTTGCCGCAGGCGGCGAGCAGCAGCATCAGGGCGATGCCCGTCAGCGTGGCCTCGGACGTGCCGTCGACGAGTCCGGGCTTGTCGTGGGTGCCGAGCACCGGGCCGAAGGCGAAGGTGCCGAACGTCGTGAACATCAGCATGATCGCGATCGACAGGCCCACGTCGCCGACGCGGTTGACCAGGAAGGCCTTCTTCGCCGCGGTGGCCGCGCTGGGCTTGTGCTGCCAGAAGCCGATCAGCAGGTAGGAGGCGAGACCGACGCCCTCCCAGCCGACGTACAGCAGAAGGTAGTTGTCGGCGAGGACGAGCAGCAGCATGGCCGCGAGGAACAGGTTCAGATAGCCGAAGAAGCGGCGGCGGCGCTCGTCGTGCTCCATGTACCCGATCGAGTACAGGTGGATCAGCGAGCCGACGCCGGTGATCAGCAGCACGAACGTCATCGACAGCTGGTCGAGGCGGAAGGCGGCGTCCGCCTGGAAGCCCTCGACCGGGACCCAGCTGAACAGGTGCTGGGTGAGCGTGCGGTGTTCTGCGTCCTTGCCGAGCAGGTCGGCGAAGAGGACGGCGCCGAACACGAAGGAGGCGCCGGCGAGGACGGTGCCGATCCAGTGGCCGACGGCGTCCAGTCTCCGGCCGCCGGTCAGCAGGACCGCCGCTCCGAGCAGAGGCGCCGCGATGAGCAGCGCAATCAGGTTCTCCACGATTCAGCGACCCCTTACAGCTTCATCAGGCTGGCGTCGTCGACCGAGGCCGAGTGGCGGGAACGGAACAGCGACACGATGATCGCGAGCCCGACCACGACCTCCGCGGCGGCGACGACCATCGTGAAGAAGGCGATGATCTGGCCGTCGAGGTTGCCGTGCATCCGGGAGAAGGCGACGAACGCGAGGTTGCAGGCGTTGAGCATGAGCTCGATGCACATGAACACGACGATCGCGTTGCGCCTGATCAGTACGCCGGTGGCGCCGATCGTGAACAACAGGGCGGCGAGATAGAGGTAGTTGACGGGGTTCACTTCGACGCCTCCTCGGTCCGCAGGGCGTTGCGCTTGAGGTGGGGCGGGTCGATCGCGTCCCTCTCCAGGCGCTCCTCGGAGCGCTGCTCCAGTGCCTTGAGGTCGTTCATCGCCTCGGTGGACACGTCACGCATCTGGCCTCGGTCGCGCAGCGTCTTGCTGACGGTGAGCTCGGAGGTGGTTCCGTCGGGCAGCAGGCCCGCGATGTCCACCGCGTTGTGCCGGGCGTACACGCCCGGGGCAGGCAGCGGCGGGATGTGCTTGCCCTCGCGCACCCGCTCCTCGGCCAGCTCGCGCTGTGTCTTGGCGCGCTCGGTGCGCTCGCGGTGCGTGAGCACCATGGCGCCGACGGCGGCCGTGATCAGCAGGGCGCCGGTGATCTCGAAGGCGAAGACGTACTTGGTGAAGATGAGGGTCGCCAGGCCCTCGACGTTGCCGCCTGCGTTCGCCTGGGTGAGGCCGTTGAACTGGGAGAGTGAGGCGTTGCCGATGCCCGCGAACAGCAGGATGCCGAAGCCGAGTCCGCAGGCGAGGGCGAGCCAGCGCTGGCCCCTGATGGTCTCCTGCAGGGAGTCCGCCGCGGTCACGCCGACGAGCATCACCACGAACAGGAACAGCATCATGATCGCGCCGGTGTAGACGACGATCTGGACGACGCCGAGGAAGTAGGCGCCGTTGGCGAGGTAGAACACCGCCAGGATGATCATGGTGCCGGCGAGACAGAGCGCGCTGTGCACGGCCTTCCTCATGAACACGGTGCACAGGGCGCCGATCACGGCGACGGTGCCGAGGACCCAGAACTGGAAGGCCTCGCCGGTGGAGGTGGGGGTGCCTGCAGCCAGGGTGGCGGCGAGCTCCAGGGACGCGGTCATCGCCGGATCACCTTCTCCGACGCCGGTTCGTCCTCGCCGAAGGTGGTGGCGGCCTCCTGGACGACCTCGCCCTTGGAGACCGCGACCTGGGGCACCGTGCCGGGAGCGGCCTCCGTCACCAGGCCCCGGTAGTAGTCCTGCTCGTCGGTGCCGGGGTAGATGGAGTGCGGCGAGTCGACCATGCCTTCCTCAAGACCGGCGAGCAGCTGTTCCTTGGTGAAGATGAGGTTGGCACGGCTGGTGTCGGCCAGCTCGAACTCGTTGGTCATCGTCAACGCGCGCGTGGGGCACGCCTCGATGCACAGGCCGCACAGGATGCAGCGGGCGTAGTTGATCTGGTAAACGCGGCCGTACCGCTCGCCCGGCGAATAGCGCTCCTCGTCGGTGTTGTCGGCGCCCTCCACATAGATGGCGTCGGCGGGGCAGGCCCAGGCGCACAGCTCGCAGCCGACGCACTTCTCCAGGCCGTCCGGATGGCGGTTGAGCTGGTGCCGTCCGTGGAACCGGGGAGCGGTGGTCTTCTCCTGCTCCGGGTACTGCTCGGTCAGCCGCTTCTTGAACATGGCCTTGAAGGTCACGCCGAAGCCGGCGACGGGGTTCATGAAACCGGGTTTGGTCTCCTTGGGCTCCTCAGCCATCGGACGCCTCCTTTCCATCCGTGGAACCCGAAGATGCGTCACTCCGAGTATCGGGTCCGCCACTGACAATGAGCTCCCGCTCCTGGCGCGAGCGGCGTCGTGGCACCGGCGACAACTCCTGTCCGGGCAGTGGTGGTACGGGGAACCCGCCCGCCATCGGGTCGAATCCGACCGGCTGTTCGGTGCTCTGGGCGGCCGTCTTCGACTTCTCCCGGAACATGTCGGCGACGAACGAGAGCAGCAGCAGGGCCAGAACGCCGCCGCCCACGTAGAGGGCGATGTCGGCGAAGTCGTAGCCCTCGTTGCGCAGGGTCCGCATGGTCGCGACGAGCATCAGCCACACCACGGAGACCGGGATGAGGACCTTCCAGCCGAGCTTCATCAGCTGGTCGTACCGCACACGGGGAAGCGTGCCGCGCAGCCAGATGAAGAAGAACAGCAGCAACTGCACCTTGATCACGAACCAGAGGAGCGGCCACCAGCCGTGGTTGGCGCCCTCCCAGAAGGTGCTGATGGGCCAGGGGGCGCGCCAGCCGCCGAGGAAGAGCGTGGTCGTCACGGCCGAGACCGTCACCATGTTCACGTACTCGGCGAGCATGAACAGCGCGAACTTGATCGACGAGTACTCGGTGTTGAAGCCGCCGACCAGGTCGCCCTCGGACTCCGGCATGTCGAAGGGGGCGCGGTTGGTCTCACCGACCATGGTGATGACGTAGATGATGAAGGAGACCGGCAGCAGGACGATGTACCAGCGGTCCTGCTGCGCCTCGACGATCGCCGAGGTCGACATCGACCCGGAGTAGAGGAACACCGAGGCGAAGGCGGCGCCCATGGCGATCTCGTACGAGATCATCTGCGCGCACGAGCGCAGGCCGCCGAGCAGCGGATAGGTGGAGCCGGAACTCCAGCCCGCGAGGACGATGCCGTAGATGCCGACCGAGGCGACCGCGAGGATGTAGAGCATCGCGATCGGGAGGTCGGTGAGCTGCATCGCGGTGCGGTGGCCGAAGATCGAGACCTCGTTGCCGGACGGCCCGAAGGGGATCACGGCGATCGCCATGAAGGCCGGGATGGCCGCGATGATCGGCGCGAGGACGTAGACGACCTTGTCCGCGCGCTTGACGATGACGTCTTCCTTGAGCATCAGCTTGATGCCGTCGGCGAGCGACTGGAGCATGCCCCAGGGGCCGTGCCGGTTGGGGCCGACGCGCAGCTGCATCCAGGCGACGACCTTGCGCTCCCACACGATGGAGAACAGCACGGTCACCATCAGGAAGGCGAAGCAGAAGACGGCCTTGATGACGACGAGCCACCAGGGGTCGTTGCCGAACACCGAGAGGTCTTCTGCGGCGAGGTACGGGCTCATGCCTCCACCTCCTTGGGGGCTTCGGCGGCGGGCGTGGCCGGGCCGATGCGGACGAGGGAGCCCGGCAGTGCTCCGGCGTCGGAGGCGACGCCCCCGCCGGTGGAGTTCAGCGGGAGCCAGACCACGCGGTCGGGCATCTCGGTGATCTGAAGCGGC
This sequence comes from Streptomyces sp. NPDC031225, assembly GCF_055570355.1. Taxonomy (NCBI): domain Bacteria; kingdom Bacillati; phylum Actinomycetota; class Actinomycetes; order Kitasatosporales; family Streptomycetaceae; genus Streptomyces; species Streptomyces sp. NPDC031225. Next base: position 423,187 of record NZ_JBVIHJ010000002.1, read on the forward strand.
AGTTCGGTGACTCCCGAGGGGCCGGTCACGGCGAGGAGGTCGCCGTTCTTGACGCCCACCTCTGCGGCCGTCGCGGCCGACACGCGTGCGTGTGCCGCGTGCCGCGTCCCGGCGAGCGCCTCGTCGCCCTGCTGGAGCAGACCCTGGTCGAGCAGCAGCCGGTGCCCGGCCAGTACGGCCTCTCCGGCGGCCGGTCGCGGCAACTGGGCCGCACTCTCCATGGGTTCGCCGGCCCTGCGGCCGTCCCAGGGGCCGAGCCGGTCGATCTCCGCGCGCGTGGTGCGCAGATCGGGCAGGCCCAGGTGGACGTCCATGGCGTCGGCCAGCATCTGGAGCACGCGCGCGTCGCTGGGTGCGAGGCGGCGGGTCATCTGCTCGGGCTTGAGCGCGGTCTCGAAGGACCGCACCCGGCCTTCCCAGTTGAGGAAGGTGCCGGCCTTCTCGGCGACCGCGGCCACCGGCAGGACGACGTCCGCGTGTTCGGTGACCTCGCCCGGCCGCAGTTCCAGCGACACCACGAACCCGACCTCCCGCAGCGCGGCACGCGCGCGTGCCGGATCGGGCAGGTCGGCGATCTCGACGCCCGCGACCAGCAGGGCCTGGAGCTCTCCGGAGGTCGCCGCCTCGACGATCTGGCCGGTGTCCCGCCCGTAGCGGTGCGGGAGTTCGGCCACGCCCCAGACCGAGGCGACCTCCTCACGCGCGCGCGGGTCGGTGGCGGGGCGCCCGCCCGGCAGGAGCGCGGGCAGCGCGCCCGCCTCGACGGCACCGCGTTCTCCGGCCCGCCGCGGGATCCACACCAGTTGTGCGCCGGTCGCGGAGGCGGCCCGTACGGCGGCGGTCAGTCCGCCCGCCACGGCGGCCAGCCGTTCGCCGACGACGATGACGGCGCCCGCGGTGCGCAGCGCCTCGGCGGCCCTGCTGCCGTCGTCCTCCAGGCCGGTTCCGTCGGCGAGGGCGTTCAGCCACTCGGTCTCGGTGCCGGGAGCGGCGGGCAGCAGGGTGCCGCCGGCCTTCTCCAGGCCGCGCGTCGCGTGGGTGGCGAGCGAGAAGACCTGCTGGCCGTGCCCCCGCCAGGCCTTGCGCAGCCTCAGGAAGACGCCGGGCGCCTCCTCTTCGGCCTCGAACCCGACCAGCAGGACGGCGGGCGCGTTCTCCAGAGCGGAGTAGGTGACGCCCGTGCCGTCGATGTCACGGCCGCGGCCCGCGACCCGCGCGGCCAGGAAGTCGGTCTCCTCGCTGCTGTGCACGCGCGCGCGGAAGTCGATGTCGTTGGTGTCGAGCGCCACGCGCGCGAACTTGCTGTACGCGTAGGCGTCCTCGATGGTGAGACGGCCGCCGGTGAGGACCCCGGCCCGGCTGCGCGAGGCGAGCAGCCCCTGGGCCGCGATCTGGAGTGCCTCCGGCCATGAAGCCGGCACCAGCTCGCCCTCGGGGTTGCGCACCAGGGGGGTCTGGAGCCGGTCACGCTGCTGCGCGTACCGGAAGCCGAACCGTCCCTTGTCGCAGATCCACTCCTCGTTGACCTCGGGGTCGTTCGCCGCGAGCTTGCGCATGACCTTGCCGCGCCGGTGGTCGGTGCGGGTGGCACAGCCGCCGGAGCAGTGCTCGCACACGCTCGGGGAGGACACCAGGTCGAAGGGGCGGGAGCGGAACCGGTACGCCGCCGAGGTGAGCGCGCCGACCGGGCAGATCTGGATGGTGTTGCCGGAGAAGTACGACTCGAAGGGGTCGCCCTCACCGGTGCCGACCTGCTGGAGCGCGCCCCGCTCGATCAGTTCGATCATCGGGTCGCCCGCGATCTGGTTGGAGAAGCGGGTACAGCGGGCGCACAGCACGCACCGCTCGCGGTCGAGCAGCACCTGGGTGGAGATCGGCACGGGCTTCTCGTACGTCCGCTTCTTGCCCTCGAAGCGGGACTCGGCCTGGCCGTGGGACATCGCCTGGTTCTGCAGGGGGCACTCGCCGCCCTTGTCGCAGACCGGGCAGTCCAGCGGGTGGTTGATGAGGAGGAGCTCCATCACCCCGTGCTGGGCCTTCTCGGCGACCGGCGAGGTGAGGTGCGTCTTCACCACCATGCCGTCGGTGCAGGTGATGGTGCAGGACGCCATCGGCTTGCGCTGGCCCTCGACGTCGACGATGCACTGGCGGCAGGCGCCGGCCGGGTCGAGGAGGGGGTGGTCGCAGAACCGGGGGATCTCGATGCCGAGCTGCTCGGCGGCCCGGATGACCAGGGTGCCCTTGGGCACGCTGATCTCGGCGCCGTCGATCGTCAGCGAGACGAGATCCTCCGGCGGGACCGCCGCCTCGCCCCCTCCGGAGGGAGCGCTGGTGGTCACCGTCATGCGTTCACCTCCGTGTGCTTGTCCGCCCACACCGTCGACTTGGCGGGGTCGAAGGGGCAGCCGCGGCCCGTGATGTGCTCCTCGTACTCCTCGCGGAAGTACTTGAGTGAGGAGAAGATCGGCGAGGCGGCACCGTCGCCGAGAGCGCAGAAGGACTTGCCGTTGATGTTGTCGGCGATGTCGTTCAGCTTGTCGAGGTCGGACAGGACGCCCTTGCCGGCCTCGATGTCGCGCAGCAACTGCACGAGCCAGTACGTCCCTTCGCGGCACGGAGTGCACTTGCCGCAGGACTCGTGGGCGTAGAACTCGGTCCAGCGGGTCACGGCGCGCACGACGCAGGTGGTCTCGTCGAAGCACTGCAGGGCCTTGGTGCCGAGCATGGAACCTGCGGCGCCCACTCCCTCGTAGTCGAGGGGGACGTCGAGGTGCTCGTCGGTGAACATCGGCGTCGAGGAGCCGCCCGGCGTCCAGAACTTGAGCCGGTGCCCGGGCCGCATGCCGCCGCTCATCTCCAGCAGCTGGCGGAGCGTGATGCCGAGCGGGGCCTCGTACTGGCCGGGGCTGGCGACGTGGCCGCTGAGCGAGTAGAGCGTGAAGCCCGGGGACTTCTCGCTGCCCATCGACCGGAACCATTCCTTGCCACGGGTCAGAATCGCGGGAACCGACGCGATCGACTCCACGTTATTCACAACAGTCGGGCACGCGTAGAGGCCCGCGACCGCAGGGAAAGGGGGACGGAGCCGCGGTTGGCCACGGCGGCCTTCGAGCGAGTCGAGCAGTGCGGTCTCCTCACCGCAGATGTACGCGCCGGCGCCCGCGTGCACGGTGATGTCGAGATCGAGGCCGCTGCCCTGGATGTTCTGTCCGAGGTAGCCGGCCGCGTAGGCCTCGCTCACAGCCGAGTGCAACCGCCGCAGTACTGGGACGACTTCACCGCGCAGATAGATGAAGGCATGCGAAGACCTGATGGCGTAACACGCGATGATCATGCCCTCGATGAGGCTGTGCGGGTTCGCGAAGAGGAGCGGGATGTCCTTGCAGGTTCCCGGTTCCGACTCGTCGGCGTTGACAACTAGATAGTGCGGTTTTCCGTCTCCCTGGGGAATGAACTGCCATTTCATTCCGGTGGGGAATCCGGCGCCTCCGCGGCCGCGCAGACCGGAGTCCTTGACGTACGCGATCAGGTCGTCCGGCGACATGGCGAGCGCCTTGCGGAGCCCCTCGTATCCCTCGTGCCTCTTGTAGACGTCCAGCGTCCAGGACTTGTCCTCGTCCCAGAAGGCCGACAGCACGGGTGCGAGCAGCTTCTCGGGGCTGGTGTCCTTCAGTTCGGGTGCCAAGGTCATCACTCCCCCTCCTCGGCGGCGGGCCCGGCCGGGTGGGCCGGGTCGGAGGCCGACGTGTCCTGTGGCGCGTCGTGTGAGCTGAGGTGCTCCGACGGGGACGGCTCGTGCACGTCCCTGTTCTGCGGTGCGCCGTCGCGCGGGTGGACCACGCGCGCGGGTGCGGTCTCTCCTCTGGCCAGGCGGAGGCCCACCAGCGAGGCGGGTCCCGCTCCGCCGCTCGCCTCGACGGCCCCGGGCCGCTCGTCGGGGAAGCCGGCGAGGATCCGCGCGGTCTCCTTGAAGGTGCACATCGGCGCCCCGCGCGTGGGCTCGACCTCGCGGCCGGCGCGCAGGTCGTCGACGAGGCGCTTAGCGCTGGCCGGGGTCTGGTTGTCGAAGAACTCCCAGTTGACCATCACGACCGGTGCGAAGTCGCAGGCCGCGTTGCACTCGATGTGCTCCAGGGTGACCTTGCCGTCGTCGGTGGTCTCGCCGTTGCCGACGCCCAGGTGCTCCTGGAGGGACTCGAAGATCGCGTCGCCGCCCATCACCGCGCAGAGGGTGTTCGTGCAGACACCCACCTGGTAGTCGCCGGACGGCCGGCGCCGGTACATGGTGTAGAAGGTGGCCACCGCGGTGACCTCGGCCGTGGTCAGGCCCAGGACGTCGGCGCAGAACCGCATCCCGGTGCGCGTGACATGGCCCTCCTCCGACTGCACGAGGTGCAGCAGCGGCAGGAGCGCCGAGCGGGAGTCCGGGTAGCGGGCGATGATCTCGCGCGCGTCCGTCTCCAGCCGGGCCCGTACGTCGTCCGGGTAAGCGGGTGCGGGCAGTTCGGGCATGCCCAGGCTGACGCCCCGCTCGGAAGAACTGGTGGTCACCGGTCGACGCCTCCCATCACGGGGTCGATGGACGCGACGGCGACGATGACGTCGGCGACCTGGCCGCCCTCGCACATCGCCGCCATGGCCTGAAGGTTGGTGAAGGACGGGTCGCGGAAGTGGACCCGGAAGGGGCGGGTGCCGCCGTCGGACACGGCGTGCACCCCGAGCTCGCCCTTGGGCGACTCGACGGCCGCGTAGGCCTGTCCCGGCGGGACGCGGAAGCCCTCGGTGACCAGCTTGAAGTGGTGGATCAGGGCCTCCATGGAGGTGCCCATGATCTTCTTGATGTGGTCGAGGGAGTTGCCGAGCCCGTCGGGTCCCAGGGCGAGCTGGGCGGGCCAGGCGATCTTCTTGTCGGTGACCATGACCGGGCCGGGCTGGAGCCGGTCCAGGCACTGCTCGACGATCCTGAGCGACTGGCGCATCTCCTCCAGGCGGATCAGGAAGCGGCCGTAGGAGTCGCAGGTGTCGGCGGTCGGGACGTCGAAGTCGTACGTCTCGTAGCCGCTGTAGGGCTGCGACTTGCGCAGGTCGTGCGGCAGGCCGGTGGAGCGCAGGATCGGGCCGGTGGCGCCGAGCGCCATGCAGCCGGCCAGGTCGAGGTAGCCGACGTCCTGCATACGGGCCTTGAAGATGGGGTTCCCGGTGGCGAGCTTGTCGTACTCCGGGAGGTTCTTCTTCATCTTCTTCACGAACTCGCGGATGTGGTCCACCGCGCCGGGCGGCAGGTCCTGCGCGAGTCCGCCGGGGCGGATGTACGCGTGGTTCATCCGCAGGCCCGTGATGAGCTCGTAGATGTCGAGAATCATTTCACGATCACGGAATCCGTAGATCATGATCGTGGTGGCGCCGAGTTCCATGCCGCCGGTGGCGATGCACACCAGGTGCGAGGAGAGCCGGTTCAGCTCCATCAGGAGCACCCGGATGATCTCGGCCCGGTCGGGGATCTGGTCCTCGATGCCGAGGAGTTTCTCGACAGCGAGGCAGTAGGCGGTCTCGTTGAAGAAGGACGTCAGGTAGTCCATGCGCGTCACGAACGTGGTGCCCTGTGTCCACGTGCGGAACTCGAGGTTCTTCTCGATGCCGGTGTGCAGGTAGCCGATGCCGCAGCGGGCCTCGGTGACCGTCTCGCCGTCGATCTCCAGGATCAGGCGGAGCACTCCGTGGGTGGAGGGGTGCTGCGGGCCCATGTTGAGGACGATGCGCTCGTCGTCGGCGCGGGCCGCGGCCTGGACGATCTCGTCCCAGTCGCCGCCGGTGACCGTGTAGACGGTGCCCTCTGTGGTCTCCCGAGGGGAGGCATGCGAAGTGCTCACGAGTACGACCTCCGCTGGTCCGGAGCCGGGATCTGGGCGCCCTTGTACTCGACGGGGATGCCGCCGAGGGAGTAGTCCTTGCGCTGCGGGTGGCCCTGCCAGTCGTCCGGCATCATGATCCGCGTCAGGGCCGGGTGACCGTCGAAGACGATCCCGAAGAAGTCGTAGGTCTCGCGCTCGTGCCAGTCGTTGGTCGGATAGACGGAGACCAGGGACGGGATGTGCGGGTCGGCGTCGGGGGCGCTGACCTCCAGGCGGATCAGCCGGTTGTGGGTGATCGAGCGCAGGTGGTAGACGGCGTGCAGCTCGCGGCCCTTGTCGTGGAGGTAGTGGACTCCGCTGACGCCGGTGCAGAGCTCGAAGCGCAGGGCCGGGTCGTCGCGCAGGGTCTGTGCGACGCGCAGCAGGTGCTCGCGCTCGATGTGGAAGGTGATCTCGCCGCGGTCGACGACCGTCTTCTCGATCGCGTTGTCGGGCAGGAGACCCTGTTCCTCCAGGGCGCCTTCGAGTTCGTCGGCGACCTCGTCGAACCAGCCGCCGTAGGGGCGGCCCATTGGTCCAGGGAGCCGGATCGAGCGGACCAGGCCGCCGTAGCCGGAGGTGTCGCCGCCGTTGTCGGCGCCGAACATGCCGCGCTGGACGCGGATCTCCTCGCCGCCCTCGCCGCGCTGGCCGGGGAGGTTGGAGGTGCCGAGGTCCTTCTCGGGGTTCACCCCGTTCGACGCCCCGCCCGCGCCGTTGCTCGTGCCGTTCGCGTCGCTCACCGCAGCAGCCCCTTCATCTCGATCGTGGGCAGGGCCTTGAGCGCCGCTTCCTCCGCCTCACGGGCCGCTTCCTCGGCGTTCACGCCGAGCTTGGAGGTCTGGATCTTCTGGTGGAGCTTGAGAATGGCGTCGATCAGCATCTCGGGCCGCGGCGGGCAGCCGGGCAGATAGATGTCGACCGGCACGATGTGGTCGACGCCCTGCACGATCGCGTAGTTGTTGAACATGCCGCCCGAGGAGGCGCAGACCCCCATGGAGATGACCCACTTGGGGTTCGGCATCTGGTCGTAGACCTGCCTGAGCACCGGCGCCATCTTCTGGCTGACCCGGCCGGCGACGATCATGAGGTCCGCCTGGCGGGGTGAGCCGCGGAAGACCTCCATGCCGAAGCGGGCCAGGTCGTAGCGTCCGGCACCCGTGGTCATCATCTCGATGGCACAGCAGGCAAGGCCGAAGGTGGCCGGGAAGACGGACGCCTTGCGCACCCACCCCGCGGCCTGCTCGACGGTGGTCAGCAGGAAACCGCTCGGCAGCTTTTCTTCGAGTCCCATGAGTTAAAGGCCCCTCAGTCCCATTCCAGGCCGCCCCGCCGCCATACGTACGCGTAGGCGACGAAGACGGTGAGCACGAAGAGCAGCATCTCCACGAGCCCGAAAACACCCAGGGCGTCGAAGGTGACGGCCCAGGGGTAGAGGAAGACGATCTCGATGTCGAAGACGATGAAGAGCATCGCCGTCAGGTAGTACTTGATGGGGAATCGTCCGCCGCCGGCCGGCGTGGGGGTCGGCTCGATCCCGCACTCGTAGGCCTCGAGCTTGGCCCGGTTGTAGCGCTTCGGACCGATCAGCGTGGCCATGACCACGGAGAAGATCGCAAAGCCTGCCCCGAGGGCTCCCAGTACGAGGATGGGCGCATAGGCGTTCACCGCTCCTCGCTCCTCTCAGTCGGCACTGACTGCTGGCGATGGCATCGGACTCTCACCTGACTCTCACGCCCTTCTGACCTCCGTCCGTCCTGACGAAGATCGCGAACATGTGAAGCAGGTCACAAGCCCAACTGACCCGCATCCTATGCCTGCCGGTCTGTGATCTGCGACACGGGGTATTGCACAAGCTTTGTGATCTCCACCACCCGACGAAGGATCATGAAGCCGGAACAGCCGTGATCTTCATACGAGAAGCGTCCGAGTGATCACCAGAGGTGACATTTTCGCCAGTCGGCGCAGGTAAGAGAGGCGTCTCAATATCAAGAGGCTTCCTCTGCATGCAAATTGGTGCTGGACGCGGGTGCTTGGTAGTGGACCGCGTTCACACATCAGGGCGAGATGCGAGGACGGATGTGGACGCGTGCACACATTCACGAGCTCCGGTCGCGCCGGACGCAGCCGCCGCCGTAACCGTTGCGTGACCTCCGCCACATGCGTGAGGGCCCCCTAAGAGCGGGGCTTGGCCATCCGCCTCAACCGATGGTAGGTGCGGGGCAATTCGGGCGTAACAGCGAAAGAGCATGATCACGGGCTTGATCACCCGCGTCCGCAATGTCCGTTACGGCGTCAATAAAGAGACACACACCGGGGATTGGAGCCACCCGTTGAACAATTGTGGCGCAGCACACGTTTCTTGAAGGTATGGAGGAGCCCCTGATACCGCTTGTTCTCATGTCCCACACCGCTCACATACGCAGCCACCGGAAACCCCGCCGCAGCGCGACGACTTCCATCGCCGTGCGCGCCGGCGTCGCCGGTGGCGTACTCAGCATGGCAGCGGCGGGCGCGTCGGCTTCGGCGTTCGCCGCCGAGTCGACGACGCAGACCCTCGAACTGCCCGCCCTGTCGGCCGACCTGGGCAGCCAGGTCGCCGAGTCCGCCGACGCGATGCAGCAGGCAGCCGCCAACTACCAGCTGCAGGCCGAGCGCGACACGGCTGCTGCGAATGCCGCGAAGCAGGCCAAGGCGGACCTCGCTCAGGCCAAGAAGAAGGCTGAGGCCAAGAAGAAGGCCGAGGCTGCGCGCAGGGCCGCCGCCGAGGAAGCCGCCTCGCGCAGCTCCGCCCGGACCACCCTGTCCGCCTCGGCGAGCACCGGTGTCTCCACCAGCTCGTCCACGGCCACCGGTTCGGCCGCGGCCGTCATCGCCTTCGTGAAGGCACAGGTCGGTGACGCCTACGTCTCCGGCGGCACGGGCCCCAACTCGTGGGACTGCTCCGGGCTCGTCCAGGCCGCGTTCGCCCAGATCGGCGTCGACCTGCCGCGCGTCTCGCAGGACCAGTCGACCGCGGGCACCCAGGTCTCGCTGAGCAACCTGCAGCCGGGCGACATCCTGTACTGGGGTGGCGCGGGCAGCGCGTACCACGTGGCGGTGTACGTGGGTGACGGCATGTTCGTCGGCGCGCAGAACCCCTCGACGGGCGTCGCCGAGAAGCCGCTGTCCTACGACCCGCCGACCGGCGCGGTGCGGGTGCTCTGACACCGGTACTCCAGCTTGGTAAGGGCCGCAGCCGCTCGGGGGCAGCGGCCCTTCCGGCATATACCGGGCCGAAACCCACCCCGGGTCGGCCGTGTTGAGCGGAGCCGGCCCGTGTCACGCCGGAATCGCTGTGCGCGCTGTGGAGCGGCTGTGGAGCGACGCGTGGGGTGGATGAGGCAGGAGGCCCCGGACGCGCGGGGCGGGGCCGTCCAGGCCCGTCGTCGCCGGGACCACGAGACGGCCGGGGCGGTTTCCCGTCCGGCAGAGGCCTCTCGCCGTACCGAATGCCGGACTTGCCCCCATCGGAGAGGGCCACGGAGAGGCAGCGCCGGGCGTGCCCGTCGCCGTGGTCGCGCGTGAAGTCCCCCGCGCCTTTCGGAACTGCCCCTGTACGACGCGCCCTCGGCCCGCCGGCCCGCGCCCTCCGCGGGTGTGGCCGGTCCGCTGCCGGGGTTGTTTGATGTGTTCTGTTGCCATGGGCGACGGAGAGCGGGGAGGAGGCCCGGTGGCCGGAAGCGTCACGGGCCCGGCGCCCCGCTTCCCGCGCCCACGGCATCCTCACGTTCCCCGGCAGACAGGAGAAGTCACCATGCCCAGCGTGTTCGTCCAGGGCAGGCCCACCGACTCGTATCCGCGGCTCGCTCCCGAGGCCCGGCACGGGCGGGTCCGGCGTATCACCGAGGTCGGCGAGGAGATCCTGCACAAGCCGTGCCGGGACGTGACCGAGTTCGGGCCCGATCTCGCCGCGCTGATCGACGACATGTTCCTGACGATGTACATCGCGGAAGGAGCGGGCCTCGCGGCCAACCAGGTCGACGTCGGGCTGCGGCTGTTCGTCTACGACTGCCCGGACGACGACGGGATCCGGCATGTCGGGCATGTCGTGAACCCGGTACTGGAGCAACTCGCTCCGGCCGGGCGCAGGCTGCTCGACGAGAGCGAGGGGTGCCTGTCGGTGCCGGGCGCCGTGATGGACGTACCGCGTCCGGACCGGGCCGTGGTGCGCGGGGTCGACAGGGACGGCGAGCCGCTCGTGATCGAGGGGACCGGGTACTTCGCGCGCTGCCTGGCGCACGAGACCGACCATGTGAACGGGCACGTGTATCTGGACCGGCTGTCCAAGCGCGAGCGCAAGGAGGCGCTGCGGCAGGTGGCGGACCGGCGGGACGAGGTGTTCGCCCGCCGGGCGGCCAACGTCGAGGCGCTGAACGGCAGTCAGGACTCTCAGGGCACCGTCAGCGCCTGAGGGAGCGGACCAGTGCCCACACCGACACCGCGATGAGGATGACGAAGACGGGTAACGCGACCCCTGCGTCCATCTCTCCAGGGTGCCCCCGCGCAGGGGCTCCCGTCACGCCTTCGGCGCCACCTTGCTCAGCCCGTTGATGATCCGGTCCATCGCGTCGCCGCCCGTGGGGTCGGTGAGGTTGGCGAGCATCTTCAGGGTGAACTTCATGAGCAGCGGGTGGGTCAGACCGCGCTGGGCCGCGATCTTCATGACCTTCGGGTTGCCGATGAGCTTCACGAAGGCGCGGCCCAGCGTGTAATAACCGCCGTAGGTGTCCTTCAGCACGCGCGGGTAGCGCTGGAGGGCCAGCTCACGCCCCGCGGGAGTGGACCGCGCGTGGGCCTGGACGATGACGTCGGCGGCGATCTGCCCGGACTCCATGGCGTAGGCGATGCCCTCGCCGTTGAAGGGGTTCACCAGGCCGCCGGCGTCACCGACCAACAACAACCCCTTCGTGTAGTGCGGCTGGCGGTTGAAGGCCATCGGCAGGGCGGCACCGCGGATCGGTCCTGTCATGTTCTCGGGGGTGTAGCCCCAGTCCTCCGGCATGGACGCGCACCAGGCCTTCAGCACCTCGCGCCAGTCGAGCTCCTTGAAGGAGTCGGAGGTGTTCAGCACGCCGAGGCCGACGTTGGACGTACCGTCGCCCATGCCGAAGATCCAGCCGTAGCCGGGCAGGAGGCGGTCCTCGCCCGGGCCGCGGCGGTCCCACAGCTCCAGCCAGGACTCCAGGTAGTCGTCCTCGTGGCGGGGGCTCTCGAAGTACGTCCGTACGGCCACCCCCATCGGGCGGTCCTCACGCCGGTGCAGGCCCATCGCGAGGGAGAGCCGGGTCGAGTTGCCGTCGGCGGCGACCACGAGGGGCGCGGTGAAGGTGACTTCACGCTTGTCCTCGCCCAGTTTCGCGTGGACCCCCGTGATGCGGCCGGTGCGGTCGTCGATGATCGGGGCGCCGACGTTGCAGCGCTCGAACAGCCGGGCTCCCGCCTTCTGGGCCTGGCGGGCGAGCTGCTCGTCGAAGTCGTCGCGCTTGCGGACGAGGCCGTAGTCGGGGAAGGAGGCGAGATCCGGCCAGTCGAGCTGGAGGCGCACCCCTCCGCCGATGATGCGCAGGCCCTTGTTCCGGAGCCAGCCGGCCTCTTCCGAGATGTCGATGCCCATGGCCACGAGCTGTTTGGTGGCGCGGGGGGTGAGGCCGTCGCCGCAGACCTTCTCGCGCGGGAACTCGGTCTTCTCCAGCAGGAGTACGTCGAGTCCGGCCTTGGCGAGGTAGTAGGCGGTCGTGGAGCCGGCCGGCCCCGCGCCGACGACGATGACATCGGCGGTGTTCTCGGACAGGGGCTCGGTCACGACGGGATCTCCCCAAGCTCGGAATCAAGTTCGGAATCAAGACCGGAATCAAGTCCGGAATCCGCGTGCCGACCGGCACTGGACACAGGCAGTCTATTCAGCAGAATTGATCACCCGGCTGAAGGGCTGCCCCAGTGAACCGAGCTCTGCCCGTGGTACGGCTGCGCGTCCCCACCGACGAGGACGCCGTCGCCTGGCACCGGCTCTTCGACGACCCGGACGTCATGGAGTTCCACGGCGGCCGGTCCGCGGAGCTGTCCGTCTACGAAGAGCTCACCGCCCGGCAGCGCCGGCACGACGCCGAGCGGGGCTTCTGCCTGTGGAGCATGGTCGACGAACAGGGACGGGTCATCGGTTTCACCGGTGCCCAGCCGTGGCCGCGGGACTGGGGGCCCACGGGTGAGATCGAGATCGGCTGGCGGCTCGGGCGGGAGTACTGGGGCAAGGGGTACGCCACCGCGGCCGCGCAGATGACGCTGGAACGGGTGAGGTCGGCCGGGGTGCCGGACGTGGTGGCGATGGTCCTGGCCGGCAACGCGCGGTCGATCGCGGTGACCGAGCGGCTGGGGATGCGGCTCGCGGAGGTGTTCACGACGCCCGGCGGCACGGACGGCCACTGCTACCGACTCGATCTCCGGGAACGTCACGCACGGTAGCCAACTGCTACAGAAGAGCACCCGGCGCTTCCGGCCGGTGCGGAGCCGGAGTTACCCTGCCAGTACCGCTGGGGGTGACATCTGTGCGCATAACACCCAAGAAGCCCGAGGTGCGCGTACCTCGTCTGGTCGGTCTGATGGCCATGGACGCGCGCGAGTCGGCCCAGGCGCAGGGTCTGTTCGTCAGCGCGCCGGATCGCAAGGACTTCCATCTGGCCGTCGTCGACTATGTCGTACGCCAGTACCCGCAGGCCGGTGCGGAGGTGCCGCGGGACTCGGTGGTGTACGTCTGGTTCGAGCTCGGTCCCGGTGAGGGCGGCGGAGGTATCCGCGAGCCGCGCGTTCCGAGGCCCCCGAGCGGCGGCTTCCAGCGCGAACTGGACGAGCCGGGCGACCCGTACGCGGTCCGCTGCACGACGGGCTTCGGCTGACGCGGACGGCTGACGTGGGCGGCTGACGCCGACCGGACCGCGGCGGGGGCTCAGCTCTCCTTGACGCCCCGGTGCAGCGCCACGATCCCGCCGGTCAGGTTCCGCCACGCCACCTTCGACCAGCCCGCCTTCTGCAGGCGCTCCGCCAGGGCCGGCTGGTTCGGCCAGGCGCGGATGGACTCGGCGAGGTAGACGTACGCGTCGGGGTTGGAGGACAGGCTCCGGGCGACCGGCGGCAGGGCGCGCATCAGGTACTCGGTGTAGACGGTCCTGAAGGGCGCCCAGGTCGGGTGTGAGAACTCGCAGATCACGACCCGGCCGCCGGGCTTGGTCACCCGGTACATCTCGCGCAGCGCGGCGTCGGTGTCCTGGACGTTGCGCAGCCCGAAGGAGATCGTGACCGCGTCGAAGACGTCGTCCTGGAAGGGCAGCCGTGTCGCGTCGCCCGCGGTGAACGGCAGCCAGGTGTGCTTCCGCTTGCCGACCTGGAGCATGCCGAGGGAGAAGTCGCAGGGCACGACGTAGGCGCCGGTGCGGGCGAAGGGCAGCGACGAGGTGGCCGTGCCCGCCGCCAGGTCCAGGATCTTCTGCGCGGGGCGGGCGTCGACGGCCCGGGCGACCTCCTTGCGCCACACCCGGTCCTGGCCGAGCGAGAGCACGTCGTTCGTCAGGTCGTACCGTTCCGCCACGTCGTCGAACATCGAGGCGACTTCGTGCGGCTGCTTGTTCAGGGAGGCGCGGGTCACGGGCCCATTCTTGCAGCCGCCCTCACGAAGAGGCCCGACGCCCTCCCGGCAGCAGCTGCGGCTTCTTCTTCCCGGCCACGTCCTCCACCCACCCGCACGCCAGTACGAACCCGGCGATCAGGATCCAGCCGATGCCGAACATGAACCACTGGCTCTCCAGCGGCAGCCACTTCTCGAACGCGGGCACGTTCCAGAACTGGTCGATCAGCGGCACGGCGAGGATCAGCGCGATCTCGTGCCACAGGTAGATCGTCACCGCGCGGGAGTTGAAGACCGTGACGAGACGGTCGGTCCGCCGGAAGCGGGTCAGCCACGCGAAGTCGATCGCGAAGTACGACTTGGCCCACATCAGGAGCATCACGTACCCGGCCGACCAGAAGGCCTGCGCGAGGGGGATGTCGTCGAGGTCGTACGACCCGGTCTCGGCCTGGTGGGTGAAGGCGTACCAGCCGCCGTACCCGATCGCGGCGAGCGAGAGCACGACGACCGCCGCCGGCTTCAGCCGCTCCAGGACCCCGTCGCGGTGGGCGAAGCCGAGGAGCCAGCAGAACAGGAAGGTGGCGAGGTCGGTCAGCGCGCTGCCGAGGCGGCCCTCCGGCGGCTCCCACAGGAACTGGAGGACCACGATCGGGGCCAGGGACAGCAGCAGGACCGGCACCGGGGCCGACCGGAACACCTTCAGCAGGAGCGGGGAAAGCAGCACGAACCAGAGGTAGGTGCGCAGGTACCAGAGGATCTCCCAGGCCTGCATGCCCCACTGGTTGCCCGGCGGGTCGCCGAGCGGCACGACCCAGAAGACGATCTGCCAGCCCGGCATCCAGTCGTGGACCAGCATCGCGAGGACCACGAAGACGCCCCAGAACCAGAACGGCGGCAGCAGCCTGCGCATCCGGCTCCTGACCACCGTGAGCGCCGGCCGCTCCAGGGACTTCGCCATCAGCGAGCCGGCCAGGCCGAACATGATCCCCATGGAGGGGAACACCATGCCGGCCCAGGCCCACCCGAAGGTGTGATAGATGACGACCCGGATCAGGGCGACGGCCCTGAGGGTGTCGAAGTAGCGGTCACGTCCCGGGGGCCGGGACGGAGGCTTCTCCTCCTCCGTCCCGGCGTCAGCGGGGGCAACGAGAACCGGTGGCTCCGGCTCCGGCTCCACCACCGGCAAGGGGGACGTCGGGTCGATGTACGTCTGCGGATACCGCTGCTGCGGATACGGCTGCTCTGCGTACCCCGAGTACCCGTACTCCTGGCCGTACCCCTGCTGGTCCCAGCTCATCGGCCCACCCCCGCCGGGGTGCCGACCTCGCCGGTCCGCTTAAGTTTCTGCCAGCGCAGTCGGCCGCCGGTGAGGGCGGTGATGCAGGAGTGGATGAGGACGAGGTACATCATCTGGCGGTAGGCCAGCTGCTGGAGCGGCATCATCAGCAGATAGCGGTACTTCTCCTTGTCCAGCTTGAAGGCGTACGCGGCGCACACGAGTTGGATACCGAGGACCGCGAGCCACGCGTACAGCGCCGCCCGGAAGTCGACGAAGATCATCGAGTAGGCGGTGAACACGTCGATCAGCGGGGCGAAGACCGGTGTGACGATCTGGAAGATCACCACCAGGGGCATGCCGACCCGGCCGAAGCGGCCCGAAGGTCCCTTGTCGGTGAGGGACTTGCGGTGCTTCCACAGCGCCTGCATGGTGCCGTACGACCACCGGTAGCGCTGCGACCACAGCTGCTTGAGGGAGCCCGGCGCCTCGGTCCACGCGCGTGCGTGCTCCTGGTAGACGACCCGCCAGCCCTGGCGGTGCATCGCGATGGTGATGTCGGTGTCCTCGGCGAGGGTGTCCTCGCTCATGCCGCCGACCTGGAGGACCGCCTCACGGCGGAACGCGCCGATCGCGCCCGGGATGGTGGGCATGCAGCGCAGCAGGTCGTACATCCGGCGGTCGAGGTTGAAGCCCATCACGTACTCGATGTGCTGCCAGGCACCGATGACCGTGTCGCGGTTGCCGACCTTGGCGTTGCCCGCGACGGCGCCCACCTCGGGGTCGGCGAAGGGCTGCACCAGCTGGCGTACGGTGTCCGGCTCGAAGACGGTGTCGCCGTCCATCATCACGACGATGTCGTAACTCGCGCTGCGCACACCGTTGTTGAGGGCGGCCGGCTTGCCCGCGTTCTCCTGCCGGATGACCCGCACGTTGGTCATGCCGAGGGCCCGGGCCGCCTCGCGGGAGATCTCGGAGGTGCCGTCCGAGGAGCCGTCGTCGACAACGATGATCTCGATCGGGTGGGTGCTCTTCGCCAGCGACTCCAGGGTGTTGGCGATGCACTCCTTCTCGTTGTACGCCGGGACGATCACCGTCACCGGCCGGGTGACCGTGGGCCCCCAGCTGAAGCGGCGTTTGTTGCGCTGGCTGTAGTGGCGGCGGGCGAGGATCAGCATCATCCCGAACCGCCCCATGACGGCCACGCCCACGATGATG
Organism: Streptomyces sp. NPDC031225; assembly: GCF_055570355.1. Taxonomy (NCBI): domain Bacteria; kingdom Bacillati; phylum Actinomycetota; class Actinomycetes; order Kitasatosporales; family Streptomycetaceae; genus Streptomyces; species Streptomyces sp. NPDC031225. The sequence goes on from NZ_JBVIHJ010000002.1 coordinate 439,229, forward strand.
AGCCCGACCGAAAGCGCGGGCACGGTGTACTCGGCCACGGCGACGGCGGTGACGAGTGCCTTGCCCTCGTAGAGGGTCGTGCCGGTGGCCTCCTGGTGCGCGGCCTGGAGGCGCTCGGCGGCGGCGCTGTCCCGGCCGTTCCCCGGCCCTGTTCCCGTCCCGGTCCCCGTCCTCGGGAGCCGGGTGCCGGGGCCACCGGCGTTCTGCGCCTCCAGGACGCCGCTGACGGTGGTGAAGGTGTAGCCCTTCGCCTTCATCTTCTCGATGTACTCGGGCAGCGCCTTCATCGTCTGGTCGCGGTTTCCGCCGGCGTCGTGCATCAGCACGGCGGCACCCGAAGTCCCGGACGGTGTGGCCCACTTGACGATCTTCGAGACGCCCGGCTTCTTCCAGTCGTCGCTGTCGGTGTCGACGAAGACGCTGGTGTAGCCCTCCTCGCCGAGCTTCTCGTAGACGGGCCAGCTGTAGTTGTCGATGGCGTCCGTCTTTGAGGAGTACGGCGCCCGGAACAGCGTGGTGGTGATGCCGGCCGCGCCCGCGAGGGCGAGCTGCGTCTGGGTCATCTCCCGCCGGATGCGGGCGTCGCTCTGGTAGGAGAGGTCGACGTGGGTGAAGGTGTGGATGCCCACCTCGTTTCCCTGGTCGACCATGTCCGCGACGATCGACGGGTAGCGGGAGACCATCGAGCCCACCACGAAGAAGGTGGCCGGGACGTCGTACTTCTCCAGGATCTTCAGGACCTGGGGGGTGTACGTCGGGTTGGGGCCGTCGTCGAAGGTGAGCGCGATCGTCTTGGCCGGGACGGAGGTCGTGGTCGCCCGGCCGTTCCGGAAGCTGATGATCGGCCCGCCGTTGAGGATCGTGTCGGGGACCTTGCTGCCGCTGGCCCCGTCGCGCACGCGCTGGTCGCCGCCGACCTCGGCACGCAGATAGCCGTCGAGCAGCATGACGCTGGTCAGCCCGAGCAGGAGCAGCAGGGCGAGGATGACCCGCGGTTTCTGCAGCGCGGCGGCCTTGCCCGCGGCCCGCTCCATGCGAGTGGGGGCGCGCCGGCGGCCGCGTGAGGACGTCGTCGTGGACATGAGGTGGCCTTCGGTCAGTTGGAGGCCGCGGAGGCGGTCGGGGAAGCGGTCGCGGTCGGAGCGGCGCCGGTGGGCGGAGTACCGGTGGGCCGGGCCGGCGGGGTGCCGATCCCGCCCTGCGGCCCGATGCCGCCGGGGCCGGAGTTCGAGGACCCGCGGGGCCCGCCGGGCCCGCCGTTGCCGAAGGGCACCAGCGTCGTGGTGGACACGCCGATGCCCATGAAGGCCAGGCCCAGCACGACGGCGTAACCGAGGGACAGGACGCCGAGGAGAAGGCCGATCCGGCGCAGCGTCCTTGAGCGGCGCCCGGAGTTGTCGACGAACACGGGGCCGTCGGCGGACTCGTTACCGCGTTTGCGGCGGCGACCGCGCTTGTCTGCGCGGCTTTCGATGGCAGGCTCGGAATGCATTCCCCAGACGTTAAGGAGTCTTTATGTGACCGAAGCCCTTCTTCTTGTGAGAGACATATGAGAAACGCCTTAACCTGTCATTCACCTGAGAAATTCCACGAACAGCTGCGCAGGTCACCATGGAGGGAAGTGGGCCTTATACCCGATTCAGTTCGCCCGGTTGGCCGGATTCGCGAAATGCCTCCCATGAAGTGCCTGTGTATCGACTGTCGCTTTGAACACCGGCTCCGTATGAGACGTTCTCCTTTTGAATGAGGCCTTGTTTCCGTCCTGAGACGAACATCACGAGAGCTGGTGCATGAGCAATGCGGCGTTTCCTGAGGCCGATCATCGGGCTCACTTGTCTGTTTGCCCTGGCCACCACGGGGTGTTCCGCGAAGTCCGAGCCCGAAGGGCGAAGCGGCGCGAGTCCCTCCGGTCAGGCGTCGCCGGACGCCTCGCAGGAGGCGTCGCAGGAGGCGTCGTCCAGCACCTCGTACGCCCCCTACGTGAGCGCCACCGACGCCTCCGCCAACGACGCCGCCGGCTCACCCTCGGTGTACAACCTCGCGTTCGTGATCGCCGACGGCAGTGCCTGCACACCGAGGTGGAACGACGAGAAGGCCATCGGCGACTCCTCCGTCGCGTCCCGCATCAAGGCGTTGAAGACGGACGGCGCGCAGGTCCGGGTCTCCTTCGGCGGGGCCTCGGGCAAGGAGCTGGCCGAGACGTGCTCCAGCGCGGCGAAGCTGGCGGCGGCGTACGGCACCGCCCTGGACGCGGCCGGTTCCTCGCTCGCCGACTTCGACATCGAGGGGGACACGCTCACCGACTCCGACTCGGTGGACCTGCGGTCCGAGGCGATCGCGCTGCTGCAGAAGGAACGCACCGACCTGGCCGTCTCGTTCACGCTGCCCGTGATGCCGTCAGGGCTGGACGACGACAGCGTGGCACTGCTGGAGTCCGCGAACGACAGGTCGGTGCAGGTGTCGACCGTCAACATCATGACGATGAACTACGGGGAGTCGTACGACGGGGACATGGGGGACTACGCGATCACCTCCGCGAAGGCGGCGCAGGCGCAGCTGACATCGGTCTTCGGGACGTCGGACGCCGTCGCGTGGCGGGCTCTGGCGCTCACCTCGATGATCGGGACGAACGACGTGGCCGGGGAGACGTTCACGTTGTCCGACGCGGCGCAGGTACGGGAGTTCGCGGAGTCGAAGGAGGTGGCGTGGGTGTCGATGTGGTCGACGTTCCGGGATCAGCAGTGCCAGAAGGGAGACGCCGACGAGGATGACGCGCTGACCGACTGCAGTGGGGTCGCTCAGGATGCCGGGGCGTTCGGGGCCGCGTTGTCCGGCTGAGCGCGTCGGCTCGGGCTCCATCGGAACCAGACGTCTCCCCCGTCGGGCCGGTAGCGCTCACCGTCGTCGAACCGCGCCTCGCCCAAGAGCCGTCGGGCACCGTCCGGCTTCTGACGGTGCGGCGCGAGGAGCACGCCCAGTTCGTCGTAGCGGGCATCGACCCCTCCGGTCCCCGGATGCATCTCCAGCCCGGCGTCGGAGACCTCGTAGGCGACGTAGATGGCCCACTGCTCGCGCTCCATCGCGGCCGCCTCCTCGCTCGCAGGCCAGACGAAGTACTCCTCATCCGCCGCACTTCGTCGGTCGAAGTCCAACTCGAAGTAGTGAGGGACGCCGTCGACGGCCGAGAGTCCTTTGATCGGCCCGTCGTACAGGTCCAGGACGGCGTACACCTGCTCGAAGCCGTCCGCGATCAACTGCTGCTCTGTCCAGGATCGGGCCATCTCGGCAGGCTACCGGCCGACGGTCTCCCCGGCCATGGTCGCGATCCACCCGTCGGCGCCCTCAAGGCCCTCACCTGCGCCGGTGCAGCAGGCGGCCACCGATGACCGTCGCCACGCACTCCGTCCGTTCCGGTGTGGCGAAGACCGCGAAGGTCGCCTCGGCCCGGGGCAGCAGGGTGGTCGCGAAGGACGCCGGGGCCAGGGAAGGCGGACCCTCCGGATCCGTGAGCCTTTGTTGGATCTTCAGGCCCGATCTGTGCACGGCATCGATCACGGCGGGACGCCGCAGGGGTCCCGAAACCGCCACCACCCCGTGCGCCAGCATCCGCTGCACGCCCCGCCGGCCACTCGCGCCCCACCGCGCGTCCGTCATGGCGAGGGACGCCAACGCCTCGCCCGAGATCGCCTCGCCGCCCAGGTCCTCGCGCGGGTCGGGGTGGTAGGCCTGTTCCAGGAGTTCGGGGCCGTACGGGTTCACCAGCCCCGGCGTGAGAACTCCCGGCCAGCGCCTGACCCTTGCGGTCGGGTGGGCGGCCGCCAGCTCCTCGTAGACCGCCACGGCCGTGATCTCGCGCCCCTCTACCAGGACCGCCCCGCCGGGCAGCGACGGCTGTCCGCCCCCGGGGATCAGCAGGTCGGCGGCGTGAATGGTGGTCAAGGCGGGCCTAGTTGGAGGCGAGGATCTTCAGCTCGGGGTGAGCCGTGCCGCCCGCGATCGCCGTGGAGGAGATGTGGGACATGACCCGCTCGTCGACGGGGTCGTTCGCCGGGTCGTCGTGGACGACGATGTGCTCGTACGTCGTGGTCCGCTGGGCCGGTACCCGGTCCGCCTTGCGGATCAGGTCGATGATCTCCATGCGGTTGGAGCGGTGCTTGGCGCCCGCGCTGGAGACGACGTTCTCCTCCAGCATGATCGAGCCGAGGTCGTCCGCGCCGTAGTGCAGGGAGAGTTGGCCGACCTCCTTGCCGGTGGTCAGCCAGGAGCCCTGGATGTGGGCGATGTTGTCCATGAAGAGACGGGCGATCGCGATCATCCGGAGGTACTCGAAGAGCGTGGCCTGGGTGCGGCCCTTCAGGTGGTTGTTCTCCGGCTGGTAGGTGTACGGGATGAACGCGCGGAAGCCGCCCGTCCGGTCCTGTACGTCACGGATCATCCGCAGGTGCTCGATGCGCTCGGCGTTGGTCTCGCCGGTGCCCATCAGCATGGTGGAGGTGGACTCCACGCCCAGGTTGTGCGCGGTTTCCATGATCTCCAGCCAGCGCTCGCCGGACTCCTTGAGGGGCGCGATGGCCTTGCGGGGGCGCGCGGGGAGGAGCTCCGCGCCGGCGCCCGCGAAGGAGTCGAGGCCGGCGGCGTGGATCCGCTGGATGGCCTCCTCGACCGAGACCTTGGAGATCCGGGCCATGTGCTCGACCTCGGACGCGCCCAGCGAGTGGATCACCAGCTGGGGGAAGTCCTTCTTGATGGCGGAGAAGTGCTGCTCGTAGTACTCGACGCCGAAGTCCGGGTGGTGTCCGCCCTGGAACATGATCTGCGTGCCGCCGAGTTCGACGGTCTCCGCGCACCGGCGCAGGATGTCGTCGAGCTCGCGGGTCCAGCCCTTGGCCGTGTCCTTGGGAGCGGCGTAGAAGGCACAGAACTTGCACGCCGTGACGCACACGTTCGTGTAGTTGATGTTCCGCTCGATGATGTACGTCGCGATGTGCTCCGTACCCGCGTACCGACGGCGGCGCACGGCGTCGGCGGCGGCGCCCAGCGCGTGCAGCGGTGCGTCGCGGTAGAGGTCGAGCGCCTCCTCCGGCGTGATGCGCCCGCCCTCGGCGGCACGGTCGAGGACGGACTGAAGGTCGGCCTTCTCGGTCACCGGGGCGTGCCTTTCGTCAAGGTTCGGACGGACCACGCCAGCCTACGCCAGCGCTCCGACAACCCGGCCGTCAGGCCGTGTACGCACCGATCAGCAGCCCTGTGTACGCCCCCGCGATCAGGAACGGCCCGAACGGGATCGCCGTCTTGCGGCCCGCCTTCCCCACGAGGACGAGGACACCGCCGCAGAGCGCGCCGAGCAGGAACCCGGCGAAGGTCCCCAGCAGCAGGGTGTCCCAGCCGTACCACCCGAGGACCACCCCCGCCCCGAGGGCCAGTTTCACGTCGCCGAAGCCCATGCCGCCGGGGTTCACCCGCCACAGCACGTAGTAGAAGCCGCCGAGCGCGAGGGCGCCCCACAGTGCCCTCGGCCAGTCCCCCGTGTGCTCGGGGACCAGCGCGACCACCCCGAGCAGTCCGAGGGCGGCACCCGCGAGGGGCAGCGTCAGCACGTCCGGCAACCGGCGAACCCGCAGGTCGACGAGGGTGAGCAGGACACCGACGGGGGTGAGGAGCAGCCAGACGGCGAGTTCGGGCCGGGTGTCCGTGGCGAGGGCGAGCACCGCGCACAGGAGGGCGGTGGCGAGGGAGACGAGGGGGGTGCGAGGTCCATACGCCGAGGGCGGCGGCTGTACGGCGGCTTCGGTCACGACCGCCGCGGCCCCCGCCGTCTCCGCCGCGCATCGCGCGCACCGCCCCCGACCGAGCCAGCCGGGCAGGGGGTGCCCGCCGGGGCAGAGGGTGCGCCAGTCCTCCTCCTGCGGGACGGAGAACCGGTACGCCGCTCTCGGCAGCAGTGCCCCCGCGCCCGCACCCCACAACGCGGCCAGGGCGATGAGCAGTGCGGTCACGAGTGCGCGGTACGGCGTCGGGGGCGCGGCATGGCGAGAGCGTACCCAGCCGCAGCTCTGTGCGGGTTCCCGCGCTACCCGACCTTGGACATCCGCGCCTCCGGATATCCCTCCGCCTCGCTCTGCGACGTGTACGTCAGGTCGTCGCCGGACGCGGTGAGGAGGACGGTGTGGGCGGTGGGGTTGCAGCCCGCGTGGTTGTCCTTGGCGCCGACGGCCGTGGTGACGAGTTCGGTGTCCGTGACCTTCTTCAGCGTGAGGATGTCGGTGCAGACCGCTCCGAGCACGTCGGTCTGCCGCAGTCTGCCCAACTCCTCGCCGACAGCGACCTGTTCGACGGTGATCCGGAAGGTCCCCATGGGGACGGCTCCGTCGAGGCCGCTGCCCTCGCCCTCCCAGGTGCCGAGATAGCGGGCGGGGACCGCGCCGGGCCCGCTCGCCGCCGCACTCGACGGGACGGCCGAGGGGGCGGGCGCCGAATGGGAGGAGCCCGAGGGGGCGGAGGCCGTGGCGGAGGGGGTCGGCGCCGAGGAGTAGGAGTCGTTGCCGGACGCGGAACTCGCCGAGTCGTCGTCACCCCGCCCCGGCAGCAGGTCGAACATGAACGCCGACCCCACGGTCACCGCGGCCAGCGCCCCCGCGACCGCGAGCGCCACGGTGCAGCTCAGCCGACGGCCACGCCCGTCGTCACCGGACGTGGAGGTGGCGGCCACGGAGACGGAGAGCTTTCCGGGACCGGAGCCGGAGCCGGGGCGCAGGTCGGAGGGCACCACCGTCTCGTGCGCCCCGCCTTCCTGCGGCACCGCGTCCCGGGGCTCGGGCACGAAGGGGCCGCCCGTGAAGGCCGGCGGCGTGACCGGGAACGACGGAGGCCCGGCGGCCGGCGCCGGCGGGGCCCCCGCGGACACCACCGGCATCACGGGCGGCGGCCCGAAGGCGCCGAACGTGCCGGACGACCCGACCGCATCCGACGCTTCCGCCGACCCCCCGCCCACCGAGGGACTGCTGAACCCCACCGGCCCCGACGGCTGTTCCCCCACCGCCTCCAGATTCAGCAGCTGTACGGCACTGCGCCCCACCTGCTCGACCAGCGCTCCCGGCAGCCACCCCGCCGCCACCAGCCGCGCCGCCCCTTCGGGAGCCAGCCGCCGGGCCACCTCCGCCGGAGTCGGCCGGTCCTGCGCCGACTTGACCAGGCACTCCTGCACGACCTCCCGCAACTCACCGCTCAGCGAGCCGAGTTCGGGCTCCTCGTGCACCACCTTGTAGAGGAGGGAGGCCGAGGAGTCCCCCGGGAAGGGCGGCGCGCCCGTCGCCGCGTACGCCAGCACCGCGCCGAGGGAGAAGACGTCCGCCGGGCCCGCCACACCCCGGCTCAGGATCTGCTCGGGGGACATGTAGCCGGGCGAGCCGATGGAGACACCGGTCGAGGTCAGGGACGCGGTGCCGTCCGTGGCACGGGCGATGCCGAAGTCGATGAGGAGGGGGCCGTCGACGGTGAGCAGGACGTTGGAGGGCTTGACGTCCCGGTGGACGAGCCCCAGTCCGTGCACGGCGGTCAGCGCCTCGGCGAGGCCGGCCCCCAGGACCCGTACGGAGTGCTCGGGCAGCGGTCCCCCGTCCGCGACCGCCGAAGCCAGCGAAGGGCCCGCGGCGTAGCCCGTGGCGACCCACGGCACCGCCGCCTCCGGGTCCGCGTCCAGGACCGGTGCCGTCCACGCCCCGCCGACCCTGCGCGCCGCGTCGACCTCGCGCCGGAAACGGGCGCGGAACTCCTCGTCGAGCGCGAAGTGCGGGTGCACGATCTTGACGGCGACCGTGCGGCCCCCGGCACTGCGGCCGAGGTAGACCCGGCCCATGCCACCGGAGCCCAGCCGGCCGAGCAGCCGGTAGGGCCCCACGACGGTGGGCTCGTCGACGCCCAGCGGCTGCATACTGCCTCCCCCATCAGGTTGAGATGCAGGTTAGGGCCGGAGCAGTTCCACCTTCACGTCCCCGGGGAAACCAGTTGTCGGCCCGACCCGCCGCGCGAACTCGGTGACGGCGGCCAGCTGCGGCTCACCGAAGCGGAAGTCCAGCGTCGTGAAGTACTTCTCCAGGACCTTCTCGTCGAAGGCCTCCCAGCGGGCCGCCTGCTCGGCGACCTTGCCGACCTCCTCCAGGGAGAGGTTGCGGGAGGAGAGAAAGGCCTCGTGGACGCGCCGCGTGATCACCGGTTCGCGCTCCAGGTAGTCCCGGCGGGCCGCCCACACCGCGAAGACGAACGGCAGCCCGGTCCACTCCTTCCAGAGCGAGCCGAGGTCGTGCACCTCCAGGCCGAAGCGCGGGCCGTCGAGGAGGTTCGCGCGCAAAGCCGCGTCCCCGATGAGTACGGCCGCCTCCGCCTCCTGCATCATCAGGCTGAGGTCGGGCGGACACGTGTAGTAGTCGGGCTGGACCCCGTAGCGGTCGGCGAGGAGGAGCTGGGCGAGACGGACCGAGGTGCGCGAGGTCGACCCGAGGGCCACCCTTGCGCCGTCCAGCTCGTCCAGCGGGACCTGCGAGACGATGACGCAGGACATGACCGGGCCGTCGCAGCCGACGGCGATGTCGGGGAAGGCGACCAGGTCGTCCGCGTTCTTGAGGAACTCGACGAGGGTGATGGGCCCGATGTCGAGATCTCCCTGCACCAGCTTCTCGCTGAGCTTCTCCGGGGTGTCCTTCGTGAGCTCGAAGTCGAGGAGCGTGCCCGTCCTCGCGAGCCCCCAGTACAGGGGCAGGCAGTTCAGGAACTGGATGTGGCCGACGCGCGGCCGGGTGCGAGAATTGTCCACATCGCGACACTAGACCCCTTGGGGTACGCTTCGGACTTCGGCCCCAGGAGTCACCCTCTCCCGACCTTCAAACATCCGGGTGACGTGATCTTGGCCTCTATTGCTTTCGGCTGCCTGCGTGCTACGCTCGCCGCAAGTTGCAGTTTGGTTTCCCTTGCAGTACAGAGCCTGCGGAGCATGTAACCGCGGGCTCTAGTCGTTTTCAGACGAATGCAGTTGTGCGGCACTGTTTTCACACTTGCAGGTTCTGGAGCAGGGCAACCCTTTTGGGCCCAAGGAGGGCTTATGGCTACCGGAACCGTGAAGTGGTTCAACGCCGAAAAGGGCTTTGGCTTCATCGCCCAGGAGGGCGGAGGACCCGACGTCTTCGTCCACTACTCCGCGATCAACGCGAGCGGCTTCCGCTCGCTGGAGGAGAACCAGGCAGTCTCCTTCGACGTGACCCAGGGGCCGAAGGGCCCGCAGGCGGAGAACGTCACCCCCGTCTGATCCCGTCTCACAGGCGATCCTGCCTCTGATCCGGACCTGACGCAGTACCCAAGGAGCCCCGCGCCGCACGGCAGCGGGGCTCCTGCCTTTTCTTGTGCGCCTTCGTGCGCCGACCCGTTGTCAGTGGCGGCGGCTAGGGTCCCCCGCCATGACCGACACCGACTTCGTGACCGCCACCCGCACCTTCTACGACGCCGTCGCCGAGAGCTACGCCGAGCAGTTCCGTGACGGGCTCGCCGAGTCCCCGCTGGACCGGGCGGTGATCGCCGGGTTCGCCGAGCTCGTGGGCAGGGACGGGACGGTGGCCGACCTGGGGTGCGGGCCCGGACGGGTCACCGGACACCTCGCCTCACTCGGACTGTCCGTCTTCGGGATCGACCTGTCGGAGTCGATGCTGGCGATCGCACGGCGGGAGAACCCGGGGCTGCGGTTCGAGCGGGGGTCGATGCTGGCACTGGACCTTCCGGACGGGGCGCTCGCGGGTGCCCTGTCCTGGTACTCCTCCATCCACACGCCTGTGGACGAGCTCCCCCGTCTCTTCGCCGAGTTCCACCGCGTCCTGGCACCGGGCGGCCATCTGCTCGTCGGCTTCCAGGCGGGCGACGAGCACCGGCACCACGACGGCCCCTGGGGGCACCCCGTGGCACTGACCTTCCTCAGGCGGCAGCCGGAGCAGGTCGTCGAGTTGCTCCGCGCGGCCGGGTTCGCGCTCGTCTCGCGGACGGTACGCGAACCGGGCCGTGGGGAGGTGTCGCAGCAGGCGGCGCTGATCGTCCGGCGGGACGGGGGCGCTTCCGACTAGAGCACCCCTGCGATGTCCCGGGCCGCGATGTACCCGAACGTCATCGCCGGACCGATCGTCGAGCCGGCGCCCGCGTAACTGTGGCCCATGACGGCCGCGCTGGCGTTCCCGGCGGCGTACAGGCCGGGGATGACGGAGCCGTCGGGCCGTAGGACGCGGGCGCGGGCGTCGGTGACCAGGCCACCCTTGGTGCCCAGGTCTCCCGGGACGAGCCGGAAGGCGTAGTAGGGGGGCAGCCACAGGGGTGCCAGGCAGGAGTTGGGGAGGACGGACGGGTCCGTGTAGTAGTGGTCGTAGGCGCTGTCGCCCCGCCCGAAGTCCGGGTCGTCGCCCTTCTGCGCGAGGGAGTTGAAGCGGTCGACGGTGGCGCGGAGAGCGGCGGCGGGGACGCCGATGGAGGTGGCGAGGGCGTCGACCGTCCAGGCCTTGTGGGCCGCTCCCGAGCTGTACCAGTCGTCGGGGAGGACGAAGGTCGGCGCGATGTCCTTGAAGAGGTACCGGTTGCGGTAGTTCTGGTCGACGATCAGCCAGGACGGGATGTCGGGGTCGGTCGGGTTGAGGTCGTACATGGTGTGGACGACGTCGCTGTAGGGGGCGGCCTCGTTGACGAAGCGCCGCCCGGCCGCGTTGACGAGGAGCCCGCCGGGCAGGGTGCGTTCGGCGAGGCAGAAGTACGGCTCGTCGGGCAGCGGGATGGCCGGGCCCCACCAGGCGTCGTCCATCAACGCGAGGTCCCCGCCGACGCGTTGGCCCGCCCGGATGCCGTCGCCCGTGTTCTCCTTCGCGCCGACGGTCCACTCCGTGCCGATGGGCTGGCGCTGGTACTGCGCCCGCATCGCCACGTTGTGCTCGAAGCCGCCGGACCCGACGATCACGCCTCGCCGTGCGCGGTAGAGGCCGCCGGGGGTCACGGCACCGGCGACGGTCCCGTTCTCGACGTACAGCTCGGTGAGCGGGGTGTTGAGCCGGACGGGCACGCCGGCGTCCAGGAGCCCCTTGCGCAGCCCGGCGGCCAGCGACTGTCCCATGGTGAGCGGCTTCTGCCCGAGCAGGGCCGCCTTCGTGCCGCGCGCCAGGCATTCGGTGGCGACGGCGGCGCCCTTGACGCTGACGGCGGACAGGGCGAGCCACTTGTAGTCGGCGCTGAACACCACGAGTCCTGCGGGGACTGCGAGGTACGGCGGGTTCAGGTGGGCGAGTTCGGCGCCGAGGATGTTGCCGTCGAGTTGGTCGGGCTCGATGGAGCGGCCGTTGGGGAGACCGCCGGGCAGCTCGGGGTAGTAGTCGCTGTACCCCTCCATCCAGCGGAACCGGAGCGGACTGTTGGCCAGGACGAAGGAGATCATCGCGGGGCCGTGCGCGAGGAAGGACTGCCGACGGGCGGCGGGGACGCCCGGTCCGACGACGGCGGCGAGGTAGGCGGCCGCCTTGGCCGGGGTGTCCGGGACGCCCGCGGCGAGGATGACGGGGTTGTTGGGGATCCAGATCCCGGCGCCGGAGCGGGCGGCGGACCCGCCGAAGGTGGGCGCCTTCTCCAGGACCACCACGCTGAGCCCCTGCTTGGCCGCGGTGAGCGCGGCGGTCATGCCGGCGGCGCCGGAGCCGATGACGACGACGTCGTACGTCCCGATCGTCGGCAGGTCGGCGGCGCTCGCCCCCTGTTGCACACCGGCGGCGACGGCCGCCCCGGCACCGGCGGCCAGCAGGTGTCTTCGGGTCACACTCATGGTCGGGTCCCCCTGCGCTTGGTATGGACGAAGGGTCCGGAACGTCGCGCGGGGGTCTTGAGAAGTCAATAACCGTGCAGGACGGCGAGGGTGTCCCGCCATGCCGGTTGGCTGAGGAACGGCCTGAACCGGGTCAGCAGAGCGAGGAGTTCGGGGCCCCAGCGCTCACGGAAGACCGGGTCCCGGCGGGCGAGATCGAGTTCGTTGGCGGCGGTGAGCTCGGCGAAGTCCTGGCACAGGAGGGGACTTGGGACGTACGTCCGCCCGGTGAACCGGTCCCTGAAGCGAGGTTCCAGGAGGTGGGGGTAGGTCGCCCCGCGGTCGCAGCTCGCGTAGAAGTGCACGATCGCCTCGGCGTCCGGGCCGATCACGGCCGCGAGTTCGGGGCGCCGGTCGAGCGGGAGCAGAGCGGCGGGGAAGCCGTCGGTGCCGTAGAAGGCGTGGCAGAGTCCGGCGAGCCGGAGGGCGGGGCGGGCGTCCCAGAGGGCGAGTTGGACGCGGACGCGTTCGAGGTGGGCGAGGAGGGTGCCGCCGGGGTGGGGAGTGCGGTCGGCACCGAGCCGCCGTAACAGGGCTCTGGCTTCGTCTGTGGTGGTCGTCTGCACAGGCAACCGAACTCCTCGGCAGGAGGGGTGGGTTGGGTCGGCACCCGCTCCTCCCGGGTGCGGAAGCGGGTTGCCGCCCGGGCCCTGAGGAGATCGTCGTACGGGCACTCACCCCAGTCAATCCTAAGGATTTGTCGTTGAACCCAAGTGTTAGCTTGGGGGTCATGACCCTCGACGACCTGCGTGTCTTCGTGGCCGTGTGCCGCGCCGGAAGCCTCAGTGCGGTGGCCCGTGAACTGGACTGCACGCAGTCCGCGGTGAGCCAGCACGTGAAGCGACTGGAGCGGGAGACGGGGATCGGCCTGCTGGAGCGGCAGCCTCGGGGAGTCGTACCGACGCAGGCGGGGCGGGTGTTGGAGACGGCTGCGGCGGAGGGCATCGCGGGCTTGGATCTCGCCCTGCGGCGGCTGCGGGAAATGGTCGACGGCGAGAGCGGGTCGGTCCGGGTGGCGACCGGCGCGACGACAGTACGGCACTTCATGGCGGACGCGGTGGTGGCCTTCCGGCAGCAACACTCTGACGTCAGCCTGGAGTTCAGGACCGAGAGCTCCAGCCGGGCCTGCTTCGACGCGCTGGCCGACAGCGGTCTCGACCTGGCGTGGATCACGCTGGGTGCGCCGGTGCGGGGCATCGAGCAGCGGCCGGTGATGGAACTGCCGTGGGTGCTGGCGGTACGGGCCGACGATCCGCTCGCGAGGCGCCCGCACGTCGACGCTGCCGACCTGTCCGGCCTACGGCTCATCCGCCTGCCCCCGAACTCCACCTCCGCCGCCCATCTGGACGCGTCCTGCGCGGAGTTGGGGGTCAGGTTCGCCTTCGACACGAGCGTGGCCGACTGGGACACGGCGCTGATGCTGGCCGAGCTGGGGCTGGGGCGAGCAGTGGTGCCGGCGTCGCCGGGTCTGGACGTGCCGGGCCGGGGGAACGTGCGGCTGGTTCCCGTCCCCGCCCTGCGCCCTCTCTCCGTCGGCTGGGCGGTACGCCGCTGGGACGCGCTGTCGCCGTCGGCGCGGGCGTTCGCGGACACCGTGACGGAATCCTGCCGAACCACGCACTGCAGCCGCAGATCTTGAGGTTGTGATCGGAATTGCCCGGGCCAATGGTGCTGCTGGAGGTGGTGCTCGGCCGCGGTGAGGTGGCTCTCGAAACATGACGATTCGACCGGAATGAATTCCTCCGGGAAGCAGCGCCAAAATAAGTCAATTCCCGTATGAATCAAGGGTTGTTACGATCAGGCGTTTTCGCGGCGAGGAACTCGCGCGCCGCGTCATCCGTGCCCGACGACCAGCACAGGAGATTCGTCATGCGTCTGCGTCGCAAGTTCGCCGCTCTCGGCCTCACCGCCGCCGCCACCGCGGGCCTTGTGCTCGGTACGGCCCCGCAGTCCCAGGCCTATGCCTCGCTCACGTGTCCCAATTCCGAGACCTACTGCATGGTCTTCTACTACAACAGCGGTACGGCGGGCTCGAGAACCGTGTTCGTGGGCTTCGACCACTACAGCCTGAACGGCTACACGTTCCTGGGCGACGGGGCCGGAAAGGGTCAGGCCGTCAAGAACAACGCCGCCTCCGCGATCAACCTGGCGCCGTACAACCTGGTCATCTACTACAACAGCAACCTCGCGGGCGCCTGCGACGCCATCCCGGCCTTCAAGAGCACCGACAACGGTCCCGGCGGCCGCCTCCAGAAGACGTACAACAACAACGCGTCCTTCGGGTACGGCCGTTACGACGGCGACTGCTACAAGTTCTGATCCACGTGCGACGCCTGGCATTCCTCTGCCTGGCCCTGGCCGCCGCCCTGCTCGGCTGCTCCTCCGGGAGCGGTTCGGGCGAGGGCGGCGCCCCGGCCGGGGCGACCAACACCCCTACCACATCCGGCAGTTCGACGGCGGAACGGCTCGTCACGTACACCAACCGCCTGCCGATGGCCCGCTACAGCTACACGGTCGCCGAGACCACCGCGATCGAGTCGGCCCAGTACGTCCTGACGCGACGCTGCCTGAAGACGTACGGCATCGCCTACGAGCCGCCGGAGCAGGCCCCGGACACCCCCCGGCCCGCCGAGCGCCGCTACGGGCTGTCGAGCGCGAGCGAGGCCGCACGCTTCGGCTACCACCCGAACCGCGACGCCGCCCAACTGCCCGAAGGGCCCCGCCTCTCCAATGACGACCTCACGGTGTTCTACGGCAAGCGGGGCTTGCCGCAGGGCAACGGCGAAAAACTCACGTACAAGGGGAAAGAGGTACCGGACGACGGCTGCTTCGGCCAGTCGGTCTCCAAGCTCTCCAAGGAGTACGACGATCCGGCCGGAGCGGCGGTCGCGAGCCGCATCGCCAACGAGAGCTACCAGGATTCCCTCTCGGACCCGGCGGTGAGGGAAGGATTCCGGAAATGGTCCCGGTGTATGCGGAGTTCCAAATACCGGTACTCCTCTCCGATGGACCCGCTGAACACCGCCGCGTTCCAGGGTGACGAGATCTCCGCGAAGGAGAAGCGGACCGCGACCGCGGATGTGCGCTGCAAGGAGCAGACCGGCCTTCTCGCCATCTGGTTCGCAGCGGAGACCGACATCCAGAAGGCGGGCATCAAGAAGAACTCCGAGGCCCTGGAGGAACTGCGCACGGCCCACCAGGAAAAGGTGGAGGCGGCCCGCCGCATCGTCGCCGAGGGCTGAGCCGGCCCCTACAAGGCTGCTGAAAATCTCGGGTTCTGGCCGCGGCTCGGTGGAGTCGGGGCCAGCCTTGTAGGCATGCAGGGGGAATGAGCTGGGGAGATGGTCGGGCCGGACGTGTGGGAGACCTGCCGGGAGTTGATCCCGGCGGGGAGCGTGTTCGCGTTCTTGGCCGAGCACCGATACCGAGCTCCATCAGATCGCTGAGGGTGGCGTACGGAGTGTCATAGCTCTGCCCTACGCTTCACTCTCCGGCCAGGGGGCCGGTAAGGGCCGTTGACAGCGGCCACAGTCTTGGGGGGTCCAATCACCGTGCGCATTCGCACACTTCCTGCTGCCGTCGCTACGGCAGCTCTCTTCGGTTCGCTGCTGCTCGCCGCGTCTCCCGCGGTCGCCGACACCAGCGTGCCGATCGGCGTCGGCGACGTCAGCGACACCGTCGTCGACGGCGCCCACCAGCACCTGTACATGAGCACGGGCGACGCGATAGCCGTCGTCGACAACAGCGGCAAGGTCGTCACCAGACTCACCGGCCTGCCCCAGGTCTCGGACCTTCAGCTGAGTGCGGACGGCAGCACGCTGTATGCCGCCGTCACCGGCGCCGACAAGATCGTCGCCTTCGACACGGCGACGCTCGGCCAGACCGCCTCATACCCGACCGGCACGGGCACGGCACCGCGTCACATCGCCCTGACACAGGGCCGGATCTGGTTCGGCTACGGCGACCAGTGGGACTCCGGGCTCGGCGAGGTCGACCTGACCGCCGACCCGGCCACCGTGCGGCTCGACCTCGCGGGCGACCACGACTTCGCCAGCACGCCGATGCTGTACGCCGCCCCGGCCAACCCGGACACCCTGGTCGCGCTGGACGGCGGCATCAGCTCCGGGCCGATCGTCGTCTACGACATCGCCTCCGGAACCCCGGTCATCCGCGTCACCGCGGACGAGGGCGGCTTCTACGGGGACGCCGCGCTCACCCCCGGCGGGGAGTCGATCCTCGTGGTCGGGCAGGGCCGCCGGTCCGTCGAGGAGTACCGGCTCTCCGACCTCGCCAAGGTGCACGACTACCCGCTCAACAACCAGGCGGAGACCGTCACCGTCGCGCCGGATGGCACGATCGCGGCCACCTCGCTGGACACCGACGACACCGGCGACACCTTCGTCTTCCCCGGCGGCGCCGACGCCCCGGCCAGCGTCCGCAACCTGTCGTACTCCTGGATGCCGTGGGGCGGGCACACGACGGCCTGGTCTGCGGACGGCACGAAGCTGTACGTGCTGACCGGATCGTCCAGCTCCATGCAGTTCCAGACGGTGAGCGAGCCTCGCAAGTACGTCGCGAAGCTCGCCGTCAACGCCCCGGCCACCGCCACCCGTGCCAAGAAGCTCACCGTCAAGGGCACCCTCACCACCGGTCTCAAGCCGCCCGCCGGGACCCCGGTGAACGTCGTCCGCACCGACATGCTCTCCCCGTCGGGCAAGTCCCTGGGCACCACGAAGCTGGGCGCGGGCGGCGCGTTCTCCTTCACCGACGCACCCCCGGCCGGCGGCAAGGTCCGCTACACGGTCACGTATCCCGGGGACGCCGCACACACCTCGGCGTCCGCCTCGGACACGGTCGCCGTCTCCCGGGCCACGCCCGCCCTGACACTCACCAACAACAAGAAGACGTACGCCTACGGCAAGAAGGTCACCTTCACCGCCCACCTCGGCACCACCTACAGCAACCGCACGGTGGAGATCTGGGCCGACCCCTACGGCACGGACAAGCCCAACAAGCTGCTGAAGTCCGCCAAGGTCGACGCGCACGGCAACCTGTCGGCGAGCGTCACCATGTCCCGCGACACCGCCGTGAAGGCCGTCTACAAGGGCGATCCCCGCTACGCCCCACGGACCGTCAAGTCCACCGCGTACGCACACGTGAAGGTCGCCGCCTCGCTGTCCAAGTACTACAAGACCGGCACGATCGGCTCCACCCGTTACCGGTACTTCCACAAGAACACCGACGCCATCCTGACCACCACGATGACGTACTACACGGGCCGCAAGACGCGCCTGGACCTCCAGGTCTACTCCGAGGGCAGGTGGTACACGACCGGCTCGGAGTACTTCGCCCTCGGCACGAACGGCAAATCCGTCGTCAACCTCGGCCACGCCGGAACGTCGGGTATCCGCGCCCGGGTACGCGCCGTGTACGTGGACCCGTCCTCGGGCGACAGCGTCAACACCAACACCATCGGCGCCTGGCAGTACTTCTACTTCAGCAACTGACGTCAGGAACAACGCGGGAAGACGGCGGCACGGGCACACCGTGCCGCCGTCCTCATGCCCTCCCGAGCCCGATCTCGGCCCACACCGTCTTGCCGACGTCCCGCTCCATGACGCCCCAGGTGTCGGCCAGGAGGGTGACGAGCACCAACCCCCGGCCGCGTTCGTCGTCTTCTCGATGGGCGAAGCGGAGCGGGCGGTCGCCTCTTGGGTCGCTCACCTCGATACGCAGCGTGTTCTCCGGGAGGAGCAGGAGCCGCAGCTCGAAGTCCCTTCCGGGTACGCGGCCGTGGGTCACCGCGTTGGCGGCGAGTTCGGCGACGACGTGCTGCGCGGTGTCGTTCACCGCCGTGTCGTGGGGGTGGCCCCATTCCGCGAGCTGGGTGGCCGTGAGTCTGCGGGCCAGGCGTGCACCGCGGGGCGTCGCGCTCAGACGCTGGGTCAGTTCGTCGGTGGGGGTGGAGATTTCGGCGTTCACATGACCGAGCGTGGCGGGTTGTCCCTACGCTGACCAGGTACGACTCGGCGACGCTGAGTAGCTGTACGGGTGCGGTCGGTTCGGTGTACGGGTTGTCGGGCAGGAGGGGTGAGGCGCGTGGGTGAGCGGAGGCCGGAGACATCTGCGGAGGCGGACGGTACGGCGGAGTTGTTCGTCGCGCTGGGCAAGATGGTCAAGTTCCTGCGCGAGCGGAAGGGGCTCACGCAGAAGGAGTTCGGCGAGCTGGTGGGGTACGGCCCCGACGCGGTCTCCTCCATGGAGCGGGGAGTGCGGACACTCCGGCCGGAGGTCTTGCTGAAGGCGGATGAACTGCTCGACGCCGGGGGCCTGTTGAAGGAGGTCCTCCCCGAGGTCGAGGCGGCGATGGCGAAGACCCGGACACGGCATCCGGAGTGGTACCGGAGTTACGCGGGGTTGGAGGCGGAGGCGGTCGAGCTGCATTTCTACGCCAACCATGGGGTGCCGGGCCTGTTGCAGACCGAGGACTACGCGCGGGCCGTGTTCGCCAAGCGACGCCCGCTCCTCGACGAGGAAACGATCGAGAAGCGTGTCGCTGACCGGCTCTCTCGCCAACAGGTCTTCGAGCGTTGGCCGTCCCCGGTGGTGAGCTACGTCCTCGAAGAGATCGTGCTGGACCGGCCGATCGGCGGGAGCCGCGTGCACCCGGACCAGCTTCGACATCTGCTGCGCGTCGGAGATATGAGGAACATCGAGATTCAGGTGATGTCGTCCGGGCTGGAGGAACACCCCAACATGGACGGCGCGTTCAATCTGTTGACGCCCAAGGGCCATGGGCAGGTGGCATACACGGAGGTACAGGGGTATCCCCGATTGATCACCGACTCGGAAGAGGTCAGGAAGATCGCTGACCGCTATGGGATCATGCGAGCGATGGCACTCTCCCCTTCGGAGTCCCGGAAGTTGATCGAGCAGAAGCTGGAGGAGCTATGACCGTCGAGCAGCTCACTTGGTTCAAGTCCAGCTACAGCGGTGGCGAGGGCGGCGAATGCCTCGAAGTCGCCGTAACCCCCCACACCATCCACCTCCGCGACTCCAAGCACCCCGCCGGCCCTCACCTCGCCCTCTCCCCCGCCGCCTGGTCGGCCTTCGTCTCCCCTACTGCGGGAAGGCGGGCACCACGTTGAGCTCCCTGGCACCGGTCGCCGTGATGGTGGAACCCGTGCCGGGAAGCAGCACGCTCGGGTCGTAGTAGTTGCTCGACATCAACAGGTCCTTGTCGCCGTCGCGGTCGATGTCGCGCAGGCGGACGAGGGAGCCGAAGTTCTCGTACTGGTCGGGGTTCCCGGGGACGCCCGCGGTCGCGCGGGTGAACCACTGGGAGTTCTTGCCGGTCAGGCCTGACTTGCCGCCGCGCAGGACGTGGACGCCTCCCGCGTCCTCCACCGAGCCGACGTTCTCGCGGGGCACGCCGACCGCCAGGTCCTGGTAACCGTCGCCGTTGGTGTCCCCGGCGGAGAGGGCGGCGCCGAAGTACTCGCGTGCCGTGGCGGCCGTGGCCACGCCCGAAGTGGACTGTGTGAGCCGGTACTTCGTGGTCGGACCGGTGCTGCCGCCGCGCCAGACGACCACCGAGCCCGCATTGTTGTTGTACCGGGTGTCGCTGACCGCGAGGTCGCCGTAGCCGTCCTTGTCGAAGTCGGCGACGACACCGGTGGGGCCGTAGTCGGGGTTCGAGCCGTTGATGACCGTGACCTTGCCGGGCTTGATCGTGGAGCCGCCCCGCAGGAACCACGCGTCCTGGGTCATCTTGTCGCTGTGGTAGCCCTGGCCCAGGACGTAGAGATCGGTCGCCTTGTCCTTGGTGACCTTGCCGGCGACCAGGCCGGTGTTCTCGAAGGTGGCGTCGAGGGTGTGCTTGGTGACCTTGCCCGTCGTGCCGGCCTTGGCGAAGCCGCCGCGGTAGACATAGACGGACTGGGAGCCGTCTGCGATGGCCAGGTCGGCCTTGCCGTCGCCGTTGAAGTCGCCGGTCTCTATCTGTTTTCCGAAGCCCTGGTCGGAGCGGGCGGTGACCTTGAGACGGGTGGCGTCGGTACCGGTGAGGCCGGTCTTCCTGCCCCACAGGATGGTGACGGCGCCGGAGCTCACCTTGCCGCTCACCTTCTCGGTGAAGTCGGCGACGGCGAGGTCGGCGTATCCGTCGCGGTTGAGGTCGGCGGCGGCGATGTCCTCGCCGAACGCGTCGGCGTAGCCGCCCGCGTCACCGGCCGTGCCCGGGATGCCCGCGGTGGACTGCGTGAAGGTCTTCGTGGTGGTACTGGTGCCGGTGGCCGTCCCGTACGTGACGGTGAAGGCACCGCCGAGGCCGGCGACCGCGTAGTCGCGGAATCCGTCCCCGTTGAAGTCGTCGGCGTACTTCGCCGGGGTGGCCGCACTCGCGGCGCCGACGGTCAGGGTGAGCAGTCCGCCGGTCAGGGACACGACGGTGGTCGTGGCCAGTGCCAGGCGGAAACCGGTGCGCGTGAACATGCGTCTCCTGCGGTGATCATGGGTCGGGCACGGAGGAGACTCGCTGCGGCGGGTAATGGTTGTACCAAGCCGAAAGTCAGCGATCTGGCTGGAATTGGTCAAGAAATCCTCTAGCCCTCTGGTCACAGGCGAGGCAGCCGGGTTCACTGCGCCGCATGAGACGACCTCTCCCCCACTCCCCACGGCGCATCGCGGCGGTCCTCACCGCCGCCCTCGCCTCGCTGACCCTCGCGGCGGGCACTGCGTCCGCCACCACGGTCCCCGTCGAGTTCGGCACCGACTACCACGACCCCGTCACCGCCGCCCCGCCGATCAGCACCCCGCACACCAAGGCGTGTTTGGTCACGGTCGCGGAGGCACAGTTCAAGGACTTCACCCCGTACACAGGGACGTACACGCCGCCGACCGGATGCGGGACGCCCGGCCGTTGGTCGAAGGTCGTGCTGCGGATGGACGGCAACGTGAAGGGGCGGCAGTACGACCGGCTCGGGTACCTGGACATCGGTGGCGTGCAGGTCTTCCGGACGTCCACGCCCGAGCCCTCGCAGGACGGGATCAACTGGTCCGTCGAGAAGGACGTCACCGAGTACGAGAAGACGCTGAGCAGCGCGCAGTCCGTCGACATGCTCATCGGCAACGTTGTCAACGACACGTACACGGGCATCCTCGACGTCAAGGTGACGCTCACCTTCTACGCGCCCGAGCGCCATCGGCCCGCCGCGGACGCTCCTGACCAGGTCATCCCCCTCAGCGACGGTGACAGCGTCACCACCGGCGCCTCCCTCACCACTCCGCGCAACTCGGAGCGCATTCTCGCCGAGGTGTACGCCACCGGGTCGGGCGGTGGCTGCGAGGAGTTCTGGTACTCGGCGACCACGCCGTCCGCGTCGTACTCCTGCCAGGCCGGGGACGACGGGCCGTACCGCGAGGTGCAGGTGAGCGTCGACGGGAAGGTCGCGGGGATCGCGTCCCCGTACCCGAACGTGTGGACCGGCGGCTGGTCGCCCTATCTGTGGTCGGTGATTCCCTCCCCGACCGCCTTCGACGTACGGCCGTTGACCTTCGACCTGACGCCGTTCGCGGGGCTCCTCAACGACGGCAAGGCGCACACCGTGGACGTGTCGGTGGTCGGGGTGCCGGCCGGGCAGAGCGGGTGGAGCGCGCCGACGAACGTCCTGGTGTGGCAGGACGCGCACAAGTCGGTGGTGACGGGGGCCGTGACGTCGTACGCGAAGACCGATCCGGCCGTCGGCAACACCTTCACGGACGGCTCGCTGCGGCACCTGGTGACCAGCGGAAAGGACCGGCTCAAGGTCTCCGGCTATCTGAACACCTCGCACGGCCGCGTGACCACGACCGTCGAGCGGACGCTCACCGCGGCCGTCGACCACCAGTGGACGCCCGACGAGAACACCGACGACCTGACCGGCAAGTGGACCGATCACCAAGTCGTCGCCACCAACGGGCACTTGGTGCGCACCGACCGCGACTACACACTCGACGGCCGGGCCACCATCGACAGCGCCAACCGGCTGCGGGTCGTCATGGCCCTCGGCGACCACGCCCGGACGGGCGCCACCCGGGTCGACGACACCTACCGCGGCGACGCCACCTTCACCCTCGGCGTGGCCCGCGAGGAGCGGCACGCGGTCGCGACGACGAGTGAGCGGTACCGGCTGAACGGGCCCGGCACCTGCTACGACCACACGCTCGCGAGCGAGCAGGGGGTGCTGACGAAGGACATACGCCGCTGCTGACGCGTCACTCCTTCGCGTACAGCCCCTCGATCTCCGCCGCGAAGTCCCGCATCACGGCTTCGCGGCGGAGTTTCAGCGACGGGGTCAGATGCCCGGCCGTCTCGGTGAGGTCGGTCGGGAGGATGGTGAAGCGGCGGATGGACTCGGGGCGCGAGACCAGTTTGTTCGCGTCGTCCACGGCTCTCTGCAGGATCTGGCGCAACTCCTCGTCGTCGAGGAGGAGTTCGGCGGGGACCGGATGCTTGCCGTTCATCTGGCGCCAGTGGTTGACGCCGTCCATGTCGAGGGTGATCAGCGCCGAGATGTAGGGGCGGCGGTCGCCGAGGACCATGCACTGGGAGATCAGGGGGTGCGAGCGGAGCCAGTTCTCCAGCGGGGCCGGGGCGACGTTCTTGCCGCCCGCCGTGATCAGGATCTCCTTCTTGCGGCCCGTGATCGTCAGATAGCCCTCGTCGTCCAGCTTGCCGATGTCACCCGTGGGGAACCAGCCGTCGGCCGAGGCGGGGGCCACCCCCTCGCCGTAGGGGTCCCAGTAGCCGCGGAACACCTGGCCGCCGGCCAGCAGGATCTCGCCGTCCGCCGCTATGCGGACCCTCGTGCCGGGCATGGGCCAGCCGACCGTGTCGAGGCGGGGCTTGAGAGGCGGGGTGACCGTCGCGGCTCCCGTGGACTCCGTCAGGCCGTAGCCCTCGTAGATCTCCATGCCCGCGCCCGCGTAGAACGCGGCGAGGCGGCGGCCGAGGGGGGAGCCGCCGGAGATGATGTGGCGGATCCGGCCGCCCATGGCGTTGCGGATGCGCTTGTAGACCAGCTGGTCATAGAAGGTGCGGGACGTCTTGAGGGCCGCGCCCGGGCCGGAGCCGGTGCCCGCGTGGCGGGTCTCCATGGCCTCGCCGTAGCGGACGGCGACGCTCACCGCACGGTCGAACGCGCCGACCCGGCCGCTGTTCTCCGCCTTGGCGCGGGCGTTGTTGAAGACCTTCTCCAGCATGTAGGGGATGACGAGGAGGAAGGTCGGCTTGAAGCTGCCCAGGGCCTCAAGGAGGTCGTCCGCCTGGAGGCTCGGCGCGTGCCCGAGGCGGACGCCGGAGCGGACGCAGGCGATGGCGACCATGCGGCCGAAGACGTGCGAGATGGGCAGGAAGAGAAGCGTGGCCGGGTTCTCGTCCGACTTCCCCCTGAAGACCGGGTAGAGGAGCTCGATCGCGTTGTCGACCTCGGCGAGGAAGTTGCCGTGGCTCAGCACACAGCCCTTGGGGCGGCCGGTGGTGCCGGACGTGTAGACGATGGTGGCGACGGTGGCCGGGCCGAGCATCCCGCGCCGTACGCCGATCTCCTGCTCGGGCACCGACTGGCCGAGCTCACCCAGCCGCTCCACGTGCCCCTTCTCCATGATCCACATGTGGCGGAGGTCGGGCAGCCGGCTCAACTCGGGGCCGAGGGCGGTGGCCTGGCCCGCGGTCTCCGTGATCAGGGCGACCGCGCCGGAGTCCTGGAGGATGAAGCGGGTCTGGTAGACGGAGGACGTGGGGTAGACGGGCACGGTGACCAGGCCCGCGGCCCAGGCTCCGAAGTCTAGGAGGGTCCACTCGTACGTCGTACGCGCCATGATCGCGATGCGGTCGCCCGGCATCAGCCCCTCGGAGATCAGGCCCTTCGCCACCGCCAGCACCTGCTGCGCGAACTCCGCCGCCGTCAGGTCGATCCAGTCGCCGTCCTGGGTCCGGCGGCTCATCACACGCTGGTCCGGTGCCGTCTCCGCGTTGTCGAAGGGCAGGTCGGCGAGCGAACCGTGGGTCACCGGCGGGGCCAGCAGCGGGACCGACACCTCCCGGACCTCTCCGTCCAGCCGCACGATCTCGGGCTCGACAAGCACCGGTGCGCCGTCGTAATCGGTACCGGAGGTGTAGGAGAGGGACATGAGCGACTCCTGGGGCGTGCAGCTGGATTCCGCACTTACTGCATGTTGTACGTGCGATGCGTGCCTGGGCGTTCACGCGCGGTGCACGGCCCAGGGGTTACCGCCGGTTAACATGGCGATCCTAGGGCGCCCTCGTGGGGGGTAGGTGCGGATTCCGGGATGTTCCGGAGCCGGGCCTGTGCAGTATCGACCCGCAGGTGGATCTCTGTCAGCTCCTGTGCCGGTCTCCGTGGACCGCGGTCAGCCCCTCGGGCGCTGGTGCGGCCCGAAGGCCGGGCCGGCGTACATCCCCTCGATCCAGGACCCGAACTCCTCGGCGACCACGTCCCTCTTGAGCTTCATCGACGGGGTCAGATGGCCCGCCTCCTCCGTGAGGTCCACGGGCAGGACGGTGAAGCGGCGGATCGACTCCGGGCGCGAGACCAGCTTGTTCGCCTCGTCCACCGCCCGCTGCAGCACGCTCCTCAAGTCCTCGTCGTCCAGCAGAAGTTCGGCCGGAACGGGGTGCTTGCCCCGCATTCGGCGCCAGTGCCCGACGCCTTCCATGTCGAGGGTGATCAGCGCCGAGATGTAGGGGCGGCGGTCGCCGACGACCATGACCTGGGAGATCAGGGGGTGGGCGCGGAGCCAGTTCTCCAGCGGGGCCGGGGCGACGCTCTTGCCGCCCGCCGTGATCAGCATCTCCTTCTTGCGGCCGGTGATGTACAGGTACCCGTCGTCGTCCAGGTGCCCGAGATCGCCGGTGGCGAGCCAGCCGTCACCGGCCGCGGGGGCGAGTCCGTTGCCGTGCGGGTCCCAGTAGCCGCGCAGGACGTGGTCGCCGGCCAGCAGGATCTCGCCGTCGGCCGCGATCCGGACCCGGGTGCCGGGCAGGGGCCAGCCCACGGACCCCATCCGGGGCTTGAGCGGGGGCGTCACCGTGGACGCGCCGGTCGTCTCCGTCAGGCCGTAGCCCTCGTAGATCTCGATGCCCGCACCGGCGTAGAAGGACGACAGCCGCCTGCCCAGCGGGGAGCCGCCGCAGATCATGTAACGGACCCTGCCGCCCATGGCGTTGCGGATTCGGCGGTAGACCAGCGGGTCGTAGAAGGTGCGGGCCGCCTTCAGCGCGGCGCCCGGGCCGGGGCCGGTGCCCGCGTGACGGGACTCCAGCGCCTCGCCGTAGCGGCGGGCCACGCCCACCGCGCGGTCGAAGGCGGTCACCCGGCCGCCGGTCTCGGCCCGCGCGCGGGCGACGTTGAACACCTTCTCCAGCATGTACGGGATGGTGATCAGGCAGGTCGGCCGGAAGCTCGCCAGGTCGGGCAGGAGTTCCTCCGACTTCAGGCTCGGCGCGTGCCCGAGGCGGACCCGGGCGCGGATGCAGGCGACCGCGACCATGCGGCCGAAGATGTGCGACATCGGCAGGAAGTGCAGGATCGCGGCCTCCTCGTTGGTCCGCGACCGGAAGACGGGGTAGAGGAGTCCGATCGCGTTGTCGACCTCGGCGAGGAAGTTGCCGTGGGTGAGGGCACAGCCCTTGGGGCGGCCGGTGGTGCCGGACGTGTAGACGACGGTGGCCAGCGTGTCGGGGCTCAACATGCCCCGCCGTACGGCGACTTCCTGGTCGCCCACGTCCGTGCCGCGCTCCGCCAGCCGCTCCACATGGCCCCGCTCGATGACCCACAGGTGCCGCAGGTCGGGCAACCGGCTGAGCTCCGGGCCGAGGGACGACGCCTGCTCGGCGGTCTCCGTGACGAGGGCGGCCGCGCCGGAGTCCTGGAGGATCCAACGGGCCTGGAAGACCGAGGAGGTGGGGTAGATCGGGACGGTGACCAGGCCGGCGGCCCAGGCCGCGAAGTCGAGGACCGTCCACTCGTAGACCGTCCGCGCCATGATGGCGAGCCGGTCCCCGGCCACCAGCCCCGCGGCGATCAGCCCCTTGGCCACCGCCAGTACCTCGTCGGCGAACCGGGCCGCGGTCACGTCCGCCCAACGGCCGTCCTCGGTACGGCGGCTGAGGACGCGGTCCTCGGGGGCGATGCGCGCGTTGTCGAAGGGCAGCTCGGCGAGCGAGCCGTGTGTCGACCACGGGACGAACGGCGGTACGGACACCTCGCGCGCCGCCCCGTCCGCGTACCGGATCTCCGGCTCCACGAGCACCGGTGTGCCGTCGTACGTCGTGGAGTGGACCGTCGTGGAGGCCGACGGGTGCGAGGTGGACACGGACGACTCCAGAGGTTCACCAAGAACGACCCGCGAAGAGTTTCCGCAGGTCAGGCAGGAGATCGTATTGCGCCCGCGTGATGGCAGGGTGAGGATACGGCGACGGTTTGACGGGGGAGATGTGCAACCTCGTCGCATTTCTTGCGCCCGGGACCCTACCGGACGGTATCCTGAACAATTTTCATCTTCGTCCCGGCCGACCGTCCCGCCCGGCGCCCTCTCGATACACAGGACTTACCTCGGGTAACCTTACTCTGGAGTAAGCAAGGAGCCCAGTCAGGGAGTTGGACATGGCCGACCGCCATCTGCGCTTCACCCGCACCGCGCCCGGCCGTCTCCCCACCCGACGCCTGCCGTCCGGCGCGGTGAACGGGCAGGTCGTGCGGGTGCGCAGCCAGAGCCTGCTGGGGGCGTAGTGGGGACGCACTCCGACGACATGCGGGCCGGGGACGCGTGCGACGAGGGCACGGGCTCCGGGGACGGGACGCGTCCCGAGGGTGCGGGCCCCTTCGGCTCGCCCCGCCGCGGCCCCCGGCCCGGTGGTCCGCCGGTCGTTCTCGCCCGGCCTCCCTCCCTCGCCCCCCTTCTCGCCGCGGGCGCCCTGCGGTCCCCCTTCAAGCGGCCCTCCGCCACCGCGGACTGGCCCCGGACCCGGCTGGTGCTGCCCCGGCTGCGGGTCGATCTGGCGCGGCTGGCCGCGTACGAGCGGGTGTGCGGGTTCCCGACCGGGGAGGACGCGCTGCCGGTGACGTATCCCCATGTGCTGGGCTTCCCGTCGGCCATGCGGCTGATGAGCGCGCGGGACTTCCCGCTGCCGTTGCTCGGGCTCGTCCACACGTCGATCGAGATCACCCGGTACCGGGAGCTGTCGGCGACCGGCACGTACGAACTCACGGTGTACGTCGACGGATTGGCACCGCACCGACGCGGTACGGAGGCCGCCGTGGTCACCGAGCTGCGGGTGGGCGAGGACGTCGTATGGGAGTCGGTCAGCACGTATCTGGCACGGCACCGCACGGAGGACGGGGCCGGGGCCGGCAGCGGAGACCGGGAGCAACCTCGTGAGAGGCACGGTCCGTTGCCCGGGGTCGACGAGTGGCGGCTGGCCGGGGACATCGGCCGGCGTTACGCCGCCGCGTCCGGCGACCGCAACCCGATCCACCTGTACCCGCTCACGGCCCGCCTCTTCGGCTTCCCGAGGACGATCGCCCACGGCATGTGGACGGCGGCCCGCTGCCTGGCGGCACACGGTACGCCCCAAGCGGTGCTGGTCCGGGCGGAGTTCAGGGCACCGGTACTGCTGCCGGGGACGGTGACGTACACGTCGGACGGGGAACGGTTCGAACTGTGCGGCGGCGACCGCGTGCATGTGAGCGGGGGCGTGTATCCGCTCAGGCCACTGTGACCGGGGGCTCCGGGGTGGCGTCCTGGAGGGTCCATGGCCGGCCGTGCATCAGGTTGCCCAGTCCGGCCCAGGCGAAGTTCATCAGGGTCGCGGCGGACTGCTTCGCGGTGACACCGGGGGTGGCGTTGGCCCAGGCGGCGAGGGACTCGGCGGCGCCGACGAGGGCTTCACCCAGGCCGGCGACCTCGCGCTCCGGAAGGTCGGGGGCACGGTGTGCCTCGCGGGCGGCGACCACGATCAGGTGGGTCACGAACGCGACGATCTCCTCCCGCATCGCGGTGACCTCGGCGACGAACGCCTCACCGTGGATACGGGCCTGGAGGTGCAGCACGGACCAGCCGTGCGGGTTCTGCGCGGTGTGCGTGAAGAACGCCAGCAGCCCGTCCCAGAGTTGGCGGTCGGCGGGCAGATCTGTCCGCACACCCGTCCGGACGGCCTCGGTGAGCGTGGCCGCCTCCCGGCGGATGCACGCGGTGAAGAGGTCTTCCTTGGAGTTCAGGTACAGGTAGACCAACGGTTTGGACACACCGGCGAGTTCGGCGATCTCGTCCATCGAGGCGGCCATGTACCCACGCTGCCCGAAGATCTCCACAGCGGCGTCCAGCATCTGCTGTTCCCGCACGGCACGCGGCATCCGCTTGCTCTTCACGACACCCATGCCCAAAGCGTACGGTCCGGCGCGGGGTTGGGCGCCGCACCCGGGTCAGGAGGCCTGCGGAGCCTGGCCCTGCGCGCGGGTGGCCTCGTCGGCCGCCTCGTCCTCCTGGCTGCGGTTCGCCTCCAGGTTGGCCTTCATCCGGTCGACCCGCTGCACGACCTTGATGGAGGCGCGGTCGCGTTCCTTGCGGAGGACCACGAAGCTGATGGGGGCCGAGATCAGCAGCGAGAGCAGGACGATCCACATGCCGTTGGAGGCGCCGAGGCCGCGCGGAGCGATGCCGGAGTAGACGAGGCCCCAGACGACCACGAGGCAGCCCACCAAGATCCCGAGGCGCATCAGCGTGTAGCGGAGCATGTCAATCCACTCTTCCGGTTCCAAAAAGGGGCACCGTCCAGTGAAGCACGCCGGGCACCCGATCTTCGAAGGGGGTCAGCCGAGCGGCAGCAGCATGATGACGTCGTCGCGGTCGTCACCGGGAGCGACGCGGATCGCGCCGGGTATGCGGCCGACCTCCTTGTAACCGCAGGAGCCGTAGAAGCGCTCCAGGCCGAGCCCGCCGCGGCAGGTGAGCCGTATCGCCTCGACGCCCTCCAAGGTCCGGGCCCCGTCGGCCGCCGCCGCCAGCAGGTCGCGGCCGTAGCCCAGGCCCTGATGACGGGGGTGCACCATCACCGTGTACAGCCACACCCAGTGGGTCATCAGACGGTGGGTGTTGAAGGTGAGGAACGCGGTCGCGGCGACCTGCCCGTCCTCGTCGTGGCCGACCAGGAGCCGGGCGCGGCCGTCCGCCATCGTCGCGAGGTGCTTCACCAGCTCGGGCCGGATCGTCTCCCGCTCCACCGGCGCCACGAACCCGACGGCACCGCCCGCGTTGGACACGTCCGTCCACAGGTCGAGGATCCCGTCGCGGAGCTCGGGTCCCACGGCCGGGTCGAGGGTGAAGGTAAGGGGCATGAGGCGAGGCTATTCATTACGCCTAGGTCGCCTCAAGCGAGTCCCGACGTCACGTACGTCACCCCTCAGGGACGCGGGAACCCGTCAGCCCTCCGGCCCGAGCACCCACCAGGGGCGCGGGGAACTGCGCGACCCGCCCCCACCGGGCCGCAGCCGGCGAACGACCACAGGCCCCGTCGGCGCAGACACCCTCGGCGATCTCACAGCCAACTGCCTCAGCACCCCCAGGGGCGCGGGGAACTGCGCACGCACCGGCCCCCACCGCGCCGCGGTCGGCGACGGCCTCAGACCCGCATCGGCTGCGGCGACTCCCGGCGCCCCGCGTCCGGACCGTCGTACTCGCGGATGATCTCGTACCGAGTGTTCCGCTCGACCGGCCGGAACCCCGCGTCCCGGATGAGATCCAGCAGATCCTCGCGGGTCAGCTTGTTCGGGGTGCCGTAGTTGTCGGCGTCGTGGGTGATCTTGTACTCCACGACCGAGCCGTCCATGTCGTCCGCCCCGTGCTGGAGGGCCAGCTGCGCGGTCTGGACGCCGTGCATGACCCAGAAGACCTTGACGTGGGGGACGTTGTCGAACAGCAGCCTCGACACCGCGAAGGTCTTCAGGGCCTCCGCGCCCGTCGCCATCTGGGTGCGCGCCTGGAGGCGGTTGCGCACCTTGCCGTCCTTCATGTCCACGAAGTCGTGCTGGTAGCGCAGCGGGATGAAGACCTGGAAGCCGCCGGTCTCGTCCTGGAGTTCACGCAGCCGCAGGACGTGGTCGACCCGGTGCCGCGGCTCCTCGATGTGGCCGTACAGCATCGTGCTCGGGGTCTTGAGACCCTTCTCGTGCGCGAGGCGGTGGATCCGGGACCAGTCCTCCCA
This sequence comes from Streptomyces sp. NPDC031225, assembly GCF_055570355.1. NCBI lineage: Bacteria > Bacillati > Actinomycetota > Actinomycetes > Kitasatosporales > Streptomycetaceae > Streptomyces > Streptomyces sp. NPDC031225. Next base: position 469,357 of record NZ_JBVIHJ010000002.1, read on the forward strand.
GTGGGTGCGGTGGTCCACGATGTGCTCCCGGACCTCCCAGTCGAAGATCTCCGCGCCGCCGCCGGTGAGGGACTCCAGGCCCGCGTCGATCAGCTCGTCGAGGATCTCCGACGCCGACATCCCGGAGATCGTCTCGAAGTGGTGGATCTCCGTCGCCGTGAACGCCTTCAGCGAGACGTCCGGGAGGGCGGCCTTCAGCTCGCGCAGCGACCGCGGGTAGTAGCGCCACGGCAGGTTCGGGTGCAGGCCGTTGACGATGTGCAGCTCGGTGAGGTTCTCGCCCTCCATCGCCTTGGCGAGCTTCACCGCCTCCTCGATGCGCATCGTGTACGCGTCCTTCTCGCCCGGCTTGCGCTGGAAGGAGCAGTAGGCGCAGGACGCCGTGCACACGTTGGTCATGTTGAGGTGGCGGTTGACGTTGAAGTGGACGACGTCGCCGTTCTTGCGCGTCCGCACCTCGTGCGCGAGACCGCCGAGCCAGGCCAGGTCGTCCGACTCGTACAGCGCGATGCCGTCCTCGCGGGTCAGGCGAACACCCTCCCGTACCTTGTCCTCCAGCTCGCGCTTGAGCCCGACGTCCATGCCCACACCCTTCTCCGACGACCGCCTGCTACCACCGACGACTCCGACCACCGTACGTCTACGCCTCTTCGGGCAGCTCTCCGACCCGGTTCTCCCACTTCGTGGAGAGCACGATCGTGGTACGGGTCCGGGAGACGCCCTTGGTCCCGGACAGCCGCCGGATGATCTTCTCCAGGCCGTCCACGTTGTCCGCCCGCACCTTGAGCATGTACGAGTCGTCGCCCGCGATGAACCAGCAGTCCTCGATCTCGCCGAGGTCCCTCATACGGGCCGCCACGTCCTCGTGGTCGGCCGCGTCGGAGAGCGAGATGCCGATCAGCGCGGTGACACCGAGGCCGAGCGAGGCGGCGTCGACGGTTGCGCGGTACCCGGTGATGACCCCGGCCGCCTCCAGCCGGTTGATGCGGTCGGTGACGCTGGGTCCCGACAGACCGACGAGGCGCCCCAGCTCCGCGTAGGAGGCCCGGCCGTTCTCCCTCAGGGCCTGGATGAGCTGCCTGTCCACCGCGTCCATGGGATCGAGCCTTCCGCTGAAAAAGTTCCTGAAGTGATGAGAGGTGCTGAAGTGCTGAGAGGTACTGCCGCTTGCCCTACCGACCCGCCGTGCCGCCGCCCAGTTCGCCCTGCCAGCGCCGGTACAGGCCGTGTCCGACACCCGCCGCGTCCAGCACCCGCCCGGCGACGAAGTCCACCAGGTCCTGGATGTGGGTGGCGCCCGCGTAGAAGGCCGGCGAGGCGGGGAGTACGGTCGCGCCCGCGTCGTCCAGTGTCACGAGGTGCCGCAGCGTCTGCCCGTTGAGCGGGGTCTCCCGTACGGCCACCACGAGCCTGCGGCGCTCCTTGAGGGTGACGCTCGCCGCCCGCTGGAGCAGGTCCTTGGAGAGACCGAGGGCGACCCCGGCGACGCAGGCGGTGGAGGCGGGGACGATCAGCATCCCCTTGCTCGGATACGACCCCGAGGACGGCCCGGCGGCCAGGTCCCCGGCGTTCCAGTACCGGACGGCGTCGATGTCGACGTCGAAGGTCGCGGGCTTGCCGTCGGCTCCCCGGGCCAGCCATTCCCGCAGGTCCTCGCGCCAGTGCGCGTCCCGGAACGAGATCCCCGTCTCGTCGAGCAGGGTGAGTCGCGAGGCACGGGAGACCACCAGGTCCACGCTCTCGCCGGCGGCGAGGAGAGCGCGCAGCACAGACGCGGCATACGGGGTGCCGGAGGCGCCGGACACCCCTACGATCCAAGGCGTACGCCGCGTCTCTCCTGGCTTGACTGGGTTCACACCCCCGAGCCTATCCGGCGTCGCAGGGTGGGAACCGGCCAAGGGGGTCGGGGCGTTCCTTGAAGGGGACGCGCGAGTGGTGGGGGATGCCATGACGGGCAGGGAAGTCGAGTGGTCGCACGGTGACCGTGCGAAGGCCGCGGCCAAGCTGATGGTGGGCTGGGTCGCGCTGTTGTGGCTGCTGGAAGTGGTGGACGTGGCGAGCGGCCACGCCCTCGACGGCCTCGGCATCACCCCGCGCACCCCGTCCGAGCTGATCGACGTCGTCCCGGCCGCCTTCATCCACTTCGGCTTCGCCCACGTGGCCGCGAACAGCGTCCCGCTGCTGGTCATGGGCTTCCTTGCGGCCCTGGGCGGCCTGCGCCGGTTCGCCGCCGTCGCCGCCCTGATCATCGTGGCCGACGGCTTGGGCGTCTGGCTCATCGCCCCGGCCCACACCAACACGGCGGGCGCATCGGGCCTGATCTTCGGCCTGTTCGGCTACCTGCTGGTCACCGGCTTCGTCGAGCGCAGACCCCTGAGCGTCCTGGCCGGCCTCCTGGTGGCCGCGATCTGGGGCACGTCAATCCTGGTCGGCCTGGCCCCCACCCAGACGGGCGTCAGCTGGCAGGGCCACCTGCTGGGCCTGGTGGCAGGAGTAGCGGCAGCCTTCGCGTTCAAACGCCGCCCGGCCTGACCCGCCCAGGGGCGCGACGGTCAACGACGTTCCCGTCAAACACCGGCCACCTCACCCACCCAGGGGCGCGGGGCTGCACTCGATCTGCGGCTACCGCCGCGTGGGCGCGACCAGCCACAACCAACCCGCAACCTGCAACGACCCCACACCAGCGCCCGGGACAGCGACGCTCCCGCTCAAACACCAGCCACCCCCACCCACCCAGGGGCACGGGGCTGCACTCGATCTGCGGCTACCGCCGCGTGGGCGCAACCAGCCACAACCAACCCGCAACCTGCAATGGGCCAACGGAGCCCAGGACCCGACGACCCCGCGGTCAGACCGTCAACCCCCGCACCAGCAGATCCAACAGCGCACACACGAACAGGGCAATGCCGATAAAGCCGTTGACGCTGAAGAACGCCCTGTTCAACCGGGACAGGTCATGCGGCCGCACGATCGAGTGCTCGTAGACGAACGCGCTCGCGACGATCATCAGCCCCACCCAGAAGAACCCACCCGCGTCCGTCGCGACGGCGTACCAGACAAGGAGGGACATCGTCAGGAAGTGACAGACCCTGGCCCCCCAGATCGCTCCGGGGATCCCGAAGCGCGCCGGAACCGACATGACTCCGACCTCACGGTCCGTCTCGACGTCCTGGCAGGCGTAGATGAGGTCGAAGCCGCCGATCCAGATGCCGACCGCGAGACCGAGGATGACCGCGTCCCACGACCACTCACCGGTGATCGCGAGCCAGCCGCCCACCGGCCCCATCGCCTGGGCGAGACCGAGGATGGCCTGCGGGAAGTTCGTGAACCGCTTCCCGTACGGGTAGACCACCATCGGGATGACGGCGACCGGAGCCAGCGCCAGGCACAGCGGGTTCAGCAGCGCCGCCGAGCCGAGGAAGACCACGACCGCGACCAGCGCCCCGGTCCACGCGTGCTTCACCGACATCGCCCCGGTGACCAACTCCCGCTGAGCCGTCCGCGGATTGCGCGCGTCGATCTCCCGGTCGATGATCCGGTTGACCGCCATCGCGAAGGTGCGCAGGCCGACCATGCAGACCGTCACCAGGAGCAGCCGCCCCCAGTGGATGTTCCTGTCCCACTCGAACATCGCGGTGAGCGCCGCGATGTAGGCGAAGGGCAGCGCGAAGACCGAGTGCTCGATCATCACGAGGCGAAGGAAGCCCTTCACCTTCCCGGTCGGCTGCGGCGCCGGGCCCGGGCCCACGACCCCGTCGGCGGTGGTCATCATGCGAGGCTCCCGAGGAAGGCGTCGAGGTCGGTCAGGAGTGCGGCGGCGGACAGCGGCCCGGTCTCCACGGTCAGCGGTGTCTCGGCATCGTCGGGCGGGGTGATGTGCGCCGTGAAGGTGTACGCGTCCGCGCCGGCCGGGCGGGCGTCCACCCGCAGCACCGCTCCACCGTCGACCGTGAACGGACCGTCCGCCGCGGTGAGCCCCGCGCGCAGCCGCTCCGCGAAGTCGGCGGGTTCCGCGTCACGCACACCGGGCAGCTCGAAGCCGTCGCCGTCGCCGTCGTGCTCGAAGAGGACCGCCCAGGTGTCACCGGGGCCGACGAGTTCCTCCGGCGTGACGCCCGCCTGCTCGGCGGCCAGCCGGACGCCCGGGTCGGCCGGGTCCAGCTCGGGCCGCACGAGAGCCACATAGTCGGTGTCGGTGCCGATGAACAGGGCCGGGCCGCCCGCCGCGATGGGGCTCACAGTCCGTACTCCTTCCACCGGCGGTCGACCTTCGCCGCCGTCTCCGGGTCCGGGAGGACCATGTCGGGCCAGCCGCCGTCACGGGTGTAGCCCTCCTCGGGCCACTTCTTTGTCGCGTCGATGCCCGCCTTGCCGCCCCAGAACTGCTGGTAGGAGGCGTGGTCGAGGTGATCGACCGGTCCCTCGACGACCGAGAGGTCGCGGGCGTAGTCGGTGTTGCCCAGCGCCCGCCAGGCGACCTCGTGCAGATCGTGGACGTCGCAGTCGGCGTCGACGACCACGATCAGTTTGGTCAGGGACATCATGTGTGCCCCCCAGACCGCGTGCATCACCTTCTGCGCGTGCTTCGGGTACTTCTTGTCGATCGACACGATCGCGCAGTTGTGGAAGCCGCCCGCCTCGGGCAGGTGGTAGTCCACGATGTCCGGCACGATGATCTTCAGCAGCGGGAGGAAGAAGCGCTCCGTCGCCCGCCCGAGGGGCCCGTCCTCCGTCGGGGGGCGGCCCACGACGATCGACTGGAGCAGCGGCCGCTTCCGCATCGTGACGCAGTCGATCTTCAGCGCGGGGAACGGCTCCTGCGGGGTGTAGAACCCGGTGTGGTCGCCGAAGGGGCCCTCCGGCAGCATCTCCCCCGGCTCCAGCCAGCCCTCGATCACCACCTCCGCCTGCGCCGGGACCTGGAGCGGGACCGTCTTGCAGTCGACCATCTCGATCCGCTTGCCCGCGATGAACCCGGCGAAGAGGTATTCGTCGATGTCACCGGGGAGGGGTGCCGTGGAGGCGTATGTCACGGCGGGCGGACAGCCGAAGGCGATCGCGACCGGCAGGCGCTCTCCCCGCCGGGCGGCCACCTGGTAGTGGTTGCGGCTGTCCTTGTGGATCTGCCAGTGCATACCGATCGTGCGCTTGTCGTGGCGCTGGAGCCGGTAGAGACCGAGGTTGCGGATCCCGCTCTCGGGGTCCCTGGTGTGGGTGAGCCCCAGGTTGAAGAAGGAGCCGCCGTCCTGCGGCCAGGTGAACAGCGCGGGCAGCTGGTCGAGGTCGACGTCGTCGCCGTGCAGCACGACTTCCTGGACCGGGGCGTTGTCGGACTTCACCTTCTTCGGCGGGACGTGCGCCATCGCGCCGAGCTTCCCGAAAGCCTCGCGCACGCCCACGAAGCCGTTCGGCAGTTCGGGGCGCAGCAGCCCGCCGATCTTCTCCGAGATCTCGCCGTACGACTTCAGGCCGAGGGCCTTGAGCAGCCGCCGGTCGGTTCCGAAGACGTTCATGGCGAGCGGCATGGCGGACCCGCGGACGTTCTCGAAGAGCAGCGCGGGGCCCCCCGCCTTCTGCACCCGGTCGACGATCTCCCCGACCTCCAGGTACGGGTCCACCTCGGCCTTGATCCGCTTGAGGTCTCCCTCGCGTTCCAGTGCCCTGAGCAGGGAGCGAAGATCGTCGTAAGCCATGCTCCCCAGTATCGCCGAGGCGCGCCGGGCCCCGACGCCCGCCCCACCGCCCGGGCTCAGCTCCGGGCCCGCTCCAGTTCCGACTCCCGTCGCCGCAGACGGTCGCCTGCCAGGCCCGTGGCGAGGAGCGCGCCGCCGGCGGTGGCGAGGGGGACGGCGAGCACGAGGGCGGCCACGGGGCGCGGCCAGTCGCGGGCGGCAGCGCAGTGCCGCGCGTCGGCGTCGCGGTCGACGTACACGTCGTCCCCGTCGGCGAAGGCCGGGGCGGTGCAGTCCGCCTTGCCGTACGTCCCGTAGTGCACCTCGTACGGCGTGAACAACTGCCAGGCGGCGAAGCCCCACAGGAGTGCGGCCAGGCTGAGCAGCCCGATCCCCCAGCCCCGGAGCCGGTCGGTGCCGGCGCGGAAGCGTTCTTCGACGACAGCCGGATGCAAGGAGTCCTCCCCCGTGAGTTCGCCGACGACGACCGCCGACGAGACGTCGTGGGTATTTTGCCAAGCCGCTACCCTGACCCCGTCAGGGGGCGGTCACAGGCTCCCCACAACGTTCCCAGGGGGATTGCGCGCATGCTCAGGCTGTTGATGTACCTCGTGCCGCTGGCACTGACGATCTACGCGTTCATCGACTGTCTGAACACCCCCGAGGACGAGGCGAAGCACCTTCCCAAGATCGCCTGGGTCTTCATCATCCTGCTGTTCTGGATCGTCGGCCCGATCGCCTGGCTCGCCGCGGGCAAGCTGCGCACCCCGCCGGCGAACGGCCGCACCCCCTCCGAGTGGCACCGCAACCACCGCACGGAGTACGTCGCCCCCGACGACAACCCCGAGTTCCTGAACTCCCTCAAGGCCGACAACAAGAAGGACGAGGCCCTGCTGAAGGACTGGGAGGCGGACCTGCGCCGCCGCGAGGAGGAGCTGAAGCGCCGGGAGCAGGGCGAGGGCCCCAAGGACAACTGACCCGACGCCGTCCACCGTGCGGCCACGGACGCCGCACACCGCGCGGCCACGGACGCCCCGCACACCTCGCGGCCGCAAAGCCGTACACCGCGCGGGCCGCGACGCCGTACGCCTTGCAAGCCGCACCGCCGTACCCCTTGCAGGCCGCGCCGCCCTACGCCTTGCAAGCCGCACCGCCGTACCCCTTGCAGGCCGCACCGCCCTACGCCATGCAAGCCGCACCGCCGTACCCCTTGCAGGCCGCGCCGCCATACACCTTGTAAGCCGCCGAGCCGCCCGAAGCGGACAGTGCACCCCTGGGCCAAGCCGGACGCGGGCCGGACACTTACCTCGCATGACGACAGTTCCCGCCGACTCCACGACCGGCACCCTCGCCCCCGCATACGGTGACAAGGTCATCGCCGTCGAGACGGCGGGCTCGGAGCCCATCCCCGAGGCCGAACGCCACGGCACCCCGCTCCAGCTCCTGTGGACCTGGGCCTCCCCCAACATCGAGTTCGCGACCGTCTTCATCGGCGTGATCGCGGTCCTCTTCTTCGGCCTGAGCTTCTGGCAGGCCACGGCCGCCATCGTGCTCGGCACCGCGCTCGGCGCGCTCACCCAGGGCGTGCTGTCCCTGGACGGGCCGCGGTTCGGGGTGCCGCAGATGGTGATCGGCCGGCTCTCCTTCGGCCATCGCGGCAACATCCTGCCCGCCGCGGCCAACGGCCTGGTGGCGGGCGTCGGCTGGTTCGCGGTGAACAGCGTGAGCGCGGCCTTCGCGCTCAACACCCTCACCGGCCTACGACCGCTGCCGTCCCTGCTCCTCGTGGTGGCCGCGGAGATCCTGATCGGCTTCATCGGCCACAACTTCGTCCACGTCTTCGAGAAGTACGCCTTCCCCGCCCTCGCGGTGATCTTCCTGCTGGCCGGGGTGTGGACCTTCAAGGACGCGCACCTCGGCGGGGGCGGCACGGGCGGCGGCGTCGGCGGCTTCCTGCTCGCGTTCAGCGCGGCCTGGGGGTACGCGGCGGGCTGGAACCCGTACGCCACGGACTACTCGCGCTATCTGCCCCGTACGGCCAACAAGGCCAGGACCGTCCTCTACCCGGCGCTCGGTCTGTTCCTGTCCGTGTCGGTGGTCGCCGTGATCGGCGCGGCCTCGGCGACGATCGTGTCCCCGAAGGACGCCACTCCCACGGCGGCCTTCACCGGCCATCTCCCGGGCTGGCTGGGCGATCTGGTGCTGCTGGCGATCATCCTGGGCGCGGTGTCGGCGAACGCCCTCAACGTGTACTCCGGCGCGATCTCGATCGCCTCCTTCGGCCTGAACCTCCCCGCCTGGCTGAGCCGCAGCGTGCTGGTCGTGGTGTCCGGGGTCGCGGGTACGGCGGCGGCGTGGGCGTCGCTCTCGGACGCGGGGGCGGCCTATGAGGCGTTCCTGCTGGTGATCGCGTACTGGGTGGCCCCCTGGCTGGGCGTCGTCCTGGTCGAACGCTTCCTGCGCTCCCGAGCCTCCGACGACACCGTCGCCGCCCGCCTCACCGACCGCGGCTTCACCAACTGGCCCGGTCTCGCTGCCCTGTTGATCGGCATCGCGGTGTCCGTCCCGCTCTTCTCCAACCAGGAGGACTACGTCGGCTATGTGCCGGAGCACTGGCCGTCGTTCGGGGACATCACGCCCGTGGTCGGCTTCGTGGTGAGTGCCGTGCTGTACGCGGCAACGGTTTCCCTGCGTCGCGCCCGGCGGTAGCGACTGCCCGCGGATTCAGGGGAGTTGACGGCCCACCATCCACCCCCCTTCCCCCCTTCCGGGGCGCCGGTTGCCTCCCCCGTGGCACCGGCGCCCCGCCTTCGGCGTCAGCCGCCGTCGGGCGTACCGCCGAAGAATCCGTCCGAGGCGGACGCCCCGGTGTCCGTGCCGTCCCCGCCGGGTGCCCCGCTCCCGACGACGCCGGTCTCCCCCGGCGTGGGGGTCCCGGTCACGATGACGGCGCTCTCCACGGTCAGCGTCACCGGCGACGCGGCCGGGACCTCGGTCCCCGCTTCCGGGCTCTGGGCGAGGACCGTGCCGGGCGCGGCCGTACCGGTCACTTCCTCGGTCCGGGTCACCTGGAAGCCCTGGGCCTCCAGAGCGGCCTGCGCGTCGTCGGCGGACTGCCCCCGTACGTCGGGGACCGTCACCGACGGGGTCTGCGAGTCGGTGGGCGTGACGGACGGGTCGTCCGGGTGCGGCGGCTCCGGCAGCACCGCGTCCACCGTGCCGTCCGAGCCCGCCTCGCGCGCCAGCCCGGTGCCCTGGTCCTGGACGTCGACGAGCTGGAAGACCTCGACCGGCTCGTCCTGCGGCGCGGGCTTGACCTTGACCAGCTTCTCCGCGTCGTACGACGCCCATTTCCTGTTGCGGTCGTCGAACTTCACGTCGGCCTTGTCGATGTCCTTCTCGTACGCGGCCAGCGGGTTGCCGCAGCTGCACTGGACCACCGGTTTCCCCAACTGGTCGACCAGGACGGCGATGCCCGCTTCGAGCAGCGCGTCGAAGGGCTTCGCCTTGCCCTTCCTGAAGTCGTGGTTCCTGACCAGGGTGTCGGCCCGCAGCAGGACGGGTGTCAGCTTCTTCACGAAGCCGCCGATCTCGCCGGGGCCGCCGAGCTTCTCGGCATCGGCCCACGCCTTGGCCTTGTTCCGGTTCGCCGGCTTCTTGAGGAAGTCGACGAGTTGTGCCTTGTCGCAGTGGCCGGCGTCCCGGGTCCCCCCGTACAGACCCGGGGCGCCGCCCTCCAGCTCCCCCGAGAGGTAGTCCATCGCGACGTCGATGGCGATGTCTGCGCCGAGCCGCACGAAGAAGGGCGCCGCGCTCAGCGCTCCGCGCGCGACGGCCTTGACGAGGACCTTCTCGGCGGGCTTGTCGGCGGGGCACTTGCCCGCCAGCAGGCCGAGAACGGCCAGGACCAGCGTCAGCGCGACGACCGTGCGCCCTCTCCCCCGTATGCGTGTCATGGTCTTCCTTCTGGCTCCTTCTGGCCCCTTCCGCGTCGCCGGCCGGCGAACGGTCACGTCAGTGTGGGCGGCCGGCGGGGGCCGCCACATCGGGGTGGGCACGGGATGGCGGGGGCCCGGATCCCGTGCCCGCACGGATGACGGGCCGGGTGCCCGCGGTGACCATGAGGTCATGCCCCGCACCGTGCTGATCGTCGACGACGACCCCGGATTCAGAGCCGTGGCACGGGCGTTGCTGGAGGCGGACGGCGATTTCGCGGTGGCGGAGGCCGGTTCGGGCACCGAGGCGCTCGCCGTCGTGGTGCGGTCGCCGCCGGATGCCGTGCTGCTGGACATCGGGCTGTCCGACGGGGACGGGTTCGCCGTCTGCCGGGCGCTGTACGGGGTGGCCCCGGCGGTCCCCGTGGTGCTCTGCTCCGCGCGGGAGGCCGAGCTGTACGGAGAGCGGCTCGCCCGGTCCCCGGCGGTGGGGTTCCTCGCGAAGGAGCGGCTGTCGGCGGCGGCGCTGACGCGACTGGTCGCCCCATGACCGGCCGCTATTCGTCGGAGGCCAGGTACATCAGCACCGCCCGCACCCGGCGGTCGTACAGCTCCTTGGCCTCGGGCCTCAGTCCGAGCTTGTCGAAGAGGGTGTTGACGTGGTCCTCCACCGTCCTCTTGCTGATGGACAGCGTCGCCGCGAGGGCCGAGTTGGACAGTCCGCGTGCCATGAGTTCGAGGACCTTGAGCTGCTGTCCGGTGAGGGCGGCCAGGCGGTCACGGCGGCCCGGGGTGCGGTAGAGAGCGCGCTGGATCTCGCCGTCGATGGCGTATCGTCCGGCGCCGACCTGGTCGACGACCTCGGTGACGAAGTGCGCTCCGGAGACCCGGGACTTGAGCTGGTAGCCGATGCCTCCCGCGGCGGTCGTGGACCCGGCCTCCAACAGCCGCCGCAGATGGGTCAGTTCCATGTCCTTCGACAACAGCAGGATGCCCACCGACGGGTGGTCGCGACGGATGTCGACGGCCGCCCGCAACCCCTCCAGGGTGTGCGTGGGCGGCATTCTGATGTCGATCACGGCGAGGTCGGGCAGGGTGCCGTCGACGGCGGCCCGCAGCTCTCGCGCGTCCGCGGCCCGCGCGGTGATCTCGTGGCCCTCGTCCTCCAGGATGGCCGCGAGTCCCAGCAGGTAGACGGGGTCGTCGTCGGCGAGCACGATCCGCAGGGGCCGGTGCCCGCTCATACCCGCTGCTCCTTCGTGGGCAGCGTCACGGCGACCACCGTGCCCTCGCCGGGGCGGGAGCGGACGGTCAGTCCGCCGTCGTACGCGGAGACCCGGTGGCGCAGTCCTAGCAGCCCGGTGCCGCCGTCCGACAGGTCGGCGCCGCCGACCCCGTCGTCGGTGACGCTGAGGCTCAGGACCCCGTCGGTGTGGTGGAGGTCGACGTGCACCGTGCGGGCGTCGGCGTGCCTGAGCACATTGCTGACGGCCTCCTTGACGACGTAGTACGCGGTGAGTTCGACCGGCTCGGGCAGCTTCGGCAGTCCCTCGGCACGCAGGTCGACGGGCAGGGGCAGGTCGGCGGTGAGCGAGCGCAGCGCCGGCACCAGCCCGGCCTCGCTGAGCACCACGGGGTGGATTCCCCGGGCGGCCACGCGCAGTTCGGCGTGTCCCTGTTCCAGGGTGGCGAGCGCCTCGTCCAGAATCCGGGCGAGCTCAGGGCGGCTCGCCGCGCGATCCAGTCGGCGGCGCGCGATGCGCAGGTGCAGGCCGAGGTTGACGAACTTCTGCTGGGCCCCGTCGTGCAGGGCCCGCTCCACCTCGCGCCGCTGTTCGTCGCCGGCCTCGATGACCCGGCGGCGGGAGGCGCGCAGTTCGGCGACGAGTGCCTGGTTGTCGAGCTCCAACGCGGCGGCCGAGACGACCGCCGCCAGGACGTGCCGGTCCTCCCTGAGCGCCGGGTCGTGCACGAGGATGCCGACCCGCCGCCCGCCGCGCTCCAGGACGCTCGTCCACTGCCCGGGCCCGGCGGTCAGGGGCCGCCCCCCGGTGTCGGTGTATCCGTCGCCGTCGCCGTCGGGGAATCCGAGGCGGAGCGACGCGTCGTCCAGCGTTCGGGCGAGTTCGTCCTGGAGTGCGGCGCGGGAGGCGAGCGGCAGCCGGCGGAGCAGTTCGGCCACGGCCGTGCGGCCGAGCCGGATCCGCCACACCCCGGCGAGGAAGGCGAGGGGCAGGCACAGCACCGCCAGATGCGCGGCCGCCAGCAGCGTGGGATGCGACCACTGCCGGCCGGCACCGAGGGCCGCGTCCAGGGCGGAGGCGAGGCCGCCGACCAGGCCGACGGAGAGCAGCGGGGCGAGTTCACGGCGGTACGGCCGGGAGGCCCGCGCCCAGCGCCACAGCAGTACCGCGACCACGGCCGCGCTGACGACGAGCTGCACGGCGTCGGTCAACTGCCGTAGCCACGGCACCGGGTGCACGAGCACCAGGTTCCGCGTCACCGACCTGTGGAAGAACACGGCGACCGGCTGGAGGACGAAGGCCACCGCGCAGCCGACGGTCAGCAGCACCCGGTCGGCCACGGCGGCCGGCGGGCCGTCGTCCTCGCGGGAGCGCAGCCGGCCGTAGGGAAAGACCAGCAGCAACGGGATCAGGAACCCGGTGGACGCGGAGCGCAGGAACAGGCCGACGGTGTGGGTCAGCGGGTCGGTGGAGATCTGAAGGTCCTCCGCGAACCAGCCGATGCCGACGAGCAGCATCAGCAGCCCGACGATGTTGCCGGGCCGCCGCAGCCGTGCCAGCAGCCCGGCGCCGAGGTACAGGCCGCCGACCGCGCCCGAGAACAGCGTCGTGGTGGAGTCGGAGTACCGGTCGGGGGCGGTGACGACCAGGACGTGGCCGCCGAAGGCCGTACCGAGTGCGGCGAGGACGACCGCGGTGCGCCGCGGGGACGGGCCTGCCATAACCGCCTCCCCCGTGACGGCCGTTCACATGCGCTTCCGTTCCTCACGGTACGCGATCGGCCGGTTCCCGTACGGAGTTTCCGGCGCGGACCTCCGCTCAGTCCACCGTGATCGAGTCCAGCTTCTCCCGCAGGTACACATGCGAGTCCACCGCCTCGTAGGCCACCCGTCCAACCGGTGCCGGGACGGACTCGACGGTCGTGCCCGGGGTGCACTCGCCGAAGTAGACCAGGGACATCAGTTCCTCGGCGGGCGCGTCGGCCGGCGGCGGGAGCACCCGGTGCCGTCCGGACCGCCACCGGTCCCCGGTCCAACGGGCCATCAGGTCACCGATGTTGATGGTGAAGGCGTCGGGGTCGAAGGGCGCGTCCTCCCAGCCGCCCTCGTCGGTGAAGACCTGGAGACCGCCCTTGCCGGCCTGCCGGTCGAGGATCGTCACCGTGCCGAAGTCGGTGTGCGGGCCGATGCGGAACTGCCCCGGCTCCGGCTCCCCGACGACCTCGACGCCCGGGTACCAGTTGATGTTGAAGCCGTACGTCGGATGGTCCATGTGCCGGGAGAAGAAGTCGGCTCCGAGCCCGAGGGCCTCGCCCAGAAGAGACAGCAGCCCCTTCTCCAGCTCGGCCATCCGCTCCAGGTACTCCTCGCACAGCGACCGGAGTTCCGGCACCTCGTCGGGCCAGACGTTCGGCGCGTACCACTCGGCGTTGACGGCCGGGTCCTCGAAGGGCTCGTGCGTGGCGAAGGTCAGCGACTCCTTGAGGTCGGGCGGGGTCTCGGTGCCCTCCGAGTAGCCGTTGGCCTCCGCCCCGGGACCGAGCCAGCCGCGGCCGCCGACCTTCGCGGTGTACGGCTGCTTGACGTCCACCGGCATCCGGAAGAAGGTCCGCGCGGCTTCCCGGATGCGGGAGCGCAGGGCGGGGTCGACGCCGTGCCCGGTGACCAGGAAGAACCCGGCCGTCTGGAGGGCGTCGTCGAGGGTGCGGGCGATGGCGGCGCGGGCCTCGGGGTCCCCGGAGAGCCAGGGGCGCAGATCGATCGTGGGGATGCGGGGCTTACTCACCGATGTCCTCGTTCCACAGTGCGGGGTTCTTCTCGATGAAGTCGGTCATCATCCGGACGCATTCGGGATCGTCGACGAGCACGATCTCCACACCGTGCCCGGCCAGCCAGTCGTGCCCGCCGTGGAAGGTGGTGGCCTCTCCGACCACGACCCGCCCGATGCCGAACTGACGGACCAGACCGGAGCAGTACCAGCACGGCGAGAGGGTGGTCACCATCGTCGTACCGCGGTACGACCGCTGTCGTCCCGCCGCCCGGAAGGCGGACGTCTCGGCGTGCATGGAGGGGTCGTCGTCCTGGACGCGCCGGTTGTGGCCGCGTCCGAGGAGGGTGCCGTCGGCGCCGTAGAGCGCGGCCCCGATGGGGATGCCGCCCTCGGCGAGCCCGGCGCGGGCCTCCGCGACGGCGGTGGCGAGCCACTGCCGGTCCTGTTCCTGATCCATGTCTCTCACTCTCCTGTGGCCGAAACACGAGGGCAACGTGCGGAAAGTACTCTCCCGGCAGCCCACATCCGGACGAACTGTCGGGAGGCGCGCATGCCCGCACTCACCCTTCGCGAGATCCTTGCCCTCGATCCGGTCCGCGCCGCCGAGCCCGAGCTGCTGGCCGGACACACCGCGCTGGACCGCCCGGTCCGCTGGGTGCACTCCAGCGAGGTGTACGAGGGCGCGAACTTCCTGGACGGCGGCGAGCTGCTGCTCACCAACGGTTTCGGGCTGACGGACGCCGCCGAGGAGGTCCGCCGCCGTTACGTCCGCGAGCTGGCCGCGCGGGGTGCCACCGGGCTCGGAGTGGAGGTCGGCCGTTCGCTGCCGGTGATGCCCGCCGAGGTCGTCGACGAGGCCCGCCGCCGTGAGCTGCCGCTGCTGGCCCTGCACCGGGTCGTGCCCTTCGTACGGATCACGGAGGCCGCCAACCGGGCGATCGTGGCCCGCGGCCTGTCCGGCCGTGCGGTCGTACGGCCGTGGGGCGACGACCATACGGCGGCCCTGCTCGCCGACCTCGCCGACCGGGCGGCACTGAACCAGCCGGAGGTGGAGGCGCGGGCCGCGCTCGCGGGCTTCCACCCCGGCCCCGGCGCCCGGCTGATCGGGGTCTCCCTGCACGGCACCCGGGACGTGAGCACGGTCGACCGCGCGGTACGGCTGCTGGGCGGGGCGGGTGTGCTGCGGGCCGCGTTCCCCGGGGACGTCCTGGCGCTGCTCTCGCTGCCGGGAGCGCGCCCCGGCGACCCCGTGAAAGCGGTGCGGGAGGTCTTCCACAAGGCCGCCGACCCCGGCCTCACGGTGGCGGTGGGCCACGCGGTCTCCGCCACGGACAGCGGCTGGCTGCGCTGGAGCGACACGCTGCGGGCGGCCCGTACGACACTGGAACTGGCGCTGACCGTCCCGGCCGCCGAGCCCGCCGTCCCCGACGGCCCCGTGGTGACCTCGTCACGGGCGCTGGCGCTGGAGCGGGAGCTGACCAGGGGCGGCCTGGACGCCAACCGGGAACGCCTGTCGGCCCTGGTCCACCACACACTGGGCCCCCTCCTGGCCTGGGAGGCGGCCCACCCGAGCGATCTGGTCCGCACCCTGGAGACGCACCTGCGCAACGGCTGCTCCCCCACCCGCACCGCGGCCCTCCTCCACATAGGCCGCCAGTCCCTGTACCAGCGCCTGGAGCGCATCGAGTCACTGCTGGACCTCGACATCGACGACCCGGACCTGCTCGGAGAACTCCTGACGGCGACCTGCGCCCACCGGGTGGTCCGGGGAACGGGAACCGTCGTACGGCGCGGGCTGCGGACGGTGGCCTAGCGAAGGGTGACGAGACTCGGCCCGTTGAAGGGTGCGTAGGACGTCACCGTCGCCGGGGTGCGCAGGACGTCCTCCTCGTCGAACAGCCTGCGCGCGGCCTCGATGGAGACTTCGCCGCTGACGACCGGGGCGACACGGTCGTAGAACGCGCGCGACGGCTCAGGCAACGGCGTCCCGGGCTCACCCTCGTCCTCGCCCCACACGTCCCACAACAACGTCTCCACCTTGTTGAGCGCGGCCAGGTCGAGCCGGATGTTGCCGGCCACGAACCGCTCCCCCTGGAAGGGCCCTTCCTGCGGCGGGTGCAGACCGAAGGTCGTCTCGTCCGCCCCGCCCTCCCGGATCGCCTGCCAGGCCTCGCCCGCGACCAGGAAGCGTGAGCGGGGGACGTCCATCGGATCGAAGTCCACCGGCCAGTTGGCCGTGATCCCGGGGTCGGTCAGCTGGGCGTCCGCCAGCGACCAACCGCGTTCCTCGTCCCAGTACTCGGTGACGACGTGGTCGTGGTGGAAGCCGGTGGAACCGAAGTAGTCGGCGAAGCCGGACCGCAGCCGCGCCGGGACGCCCGCGTGCCGCAGGAACGAGACGTGCAGCAGCGCGAAGTCGCGGCAGGTCCCGACGAACCGGTCGCCGGGCTCGCGCCGCACGGTCAGCGCGGCGGAGTTCCGGTCGACGACGATGCGCAGGATGTCGTCGATGTAGCGGGACTCCGCGTCGTTGTGGAGGCGGTCGGCCGGATGGGTGTGGCCGAAGAGCTCACCTTCGCCGCGGTGGATCATCACATCCCGTACGACACGGGCCAGTCGGGCGGGGTCGCGCGGCAAGTCGTCGTAAAGGGAGGCGAGTTCGCCCGGGTCGGAGAACGTGCTCTGGACGGCGTGGAATGAGCGGGACACGGCAGGCCTCCCGAAAGGCGTCACATCGACCACGTGTTCGATTGCGGGCCGGTGCACCCCACCGTGTCAAAATCCCCGGCTCCGTGTCCAGAACCCGGCCCGTCCTGTCAGCCGTTCACCCTCAGCAGGAGCTTGCCCGTGCTTGCCCGCCCTCCCATCAGCCGGTGCGCCTCCGCCGCCTCGTCCAGGCCGAACTCGGCGGTGACCGGCAGGGTCACCGTGCCGTCGGACACCGTCGCGAAGGCCTGCTCGGACAGGGTTCGCAGCTCGGCGGGGGCGGTCTGGGCGAGGGTGAGGATGGAGAAGCCGGCGACGGAGATGCCGCGGGGGTACAGCTCGGGCTGGCCCACCTGCCACGGCGGGGCCCCGCTCGCGTTGCCGAAGGAGATCAGGCGGCCGTACACCGCGAGGGAGGCCAGGGAGGCGCGGAGGGTGTCGCCGCCGACCGGGTCCAGGGCGAGGTCGACCCCCCGGCCGCCGGTCGCCGCCCGCACCGGCTCCTCGAAGTCGCCGACGAACACCTCGTCGTACCCGTGCTCGCGCGCGTGCGCCACCTTGGCCTCGCCGGACACCACGCCGTACACGGTGGCCCCGGCCCGCTTCGCCAACTGGCCCGCCACCGTGCCGATCCCGCCCGCCGCGCCCTGGACCAGGACCGTCTCCCCCGGCTGGAGCCGGCCCACGGTGTGCACGAGGGCGTACGCGGTCGGCAGCACCGAGGGCAGGGTGGCCGCCGTGCGCAGGTCGAGGCCGGGCGGGAGCGCGAAGACGTTGTCCGTGCCGACGACGGCCACGTCCGCGTAGCCGCCGCCCCCGGCCAGCGCGGCGGTCACCTCCTGGCCGACGCTCAGCCCGGTCACGCCCTCACCGAGCACCCGCACTCGCCCGGACACCTCCAGACCGGGCACGAACGGCAGCTCCGGCACCCGGTAACCCTCCGAACGCGCCTTGAGATCGGCGAAGTTCACCCCGGCGTACGCGACGTCGACACTCACCTGGCCGGGGCCCGGCGAGGGCGACTCGGCCTCGACCACCTTCAGTACTTCCGGACCGCCGTACTGCTGGATCTCGATCGCGCGCATGTCCCACCTCTGCTGTTCAATGAAAACCGAACACTCCCCACTGTATGGTTTTCATCGAACACTCTGCAAGCGGAACAGCGGAAGCGGAACAGAAGGAATCCATGAGCAGCACCCCGCGGCACCGAGCCGCTCCCGAGCACATCCATCCGGACGACGTCCCGGTGCTCACCGCGCTCGCCGCGCTCGCCGACCCCGTCCGCCTCGTCATCGTGCGGGAGTTGGCGGCCCGGCCCGAGTGGGCCCTGGCCTGCGGCAGCTTCGACGTGCCCGTGGGCAAGGCCGGACTCAGCCATCATCTGGCGGTGCTGCGTGCGGCCGGACTCCTGGAGCAGCGGGACGAGGGGCCGCGGCGCATCAACCGGCTCCGGCGCCCGGAGTTCGACATCCGCTTCCCAGGGCTGCTGGAACTCGTGCTGCGAACGGACGCCTGAACGCTCACCTATCGACATTTTCGTAATCCAACGGACATCCCGTGATCTAGTCCGAACCAACTCCCCCTCCTTACCCTGGTCTTGATACACAGCGCGCATGGGGGGAATGCGGGTGCACAGACAGCTGCACGGGCGCGGGGCGCTGTTCGACACGGATCCGGCGGGGCTCGCGCCCCGGCTCGTGGGGTTACGGCCCCATCAGCACCGGGCCACGGCGGTGGAGCATCCGCAGGAGCTCCCCTTCGTCGTGCTCACCGGCAGCCGCGGCCGCGGCAAGAGTGCGATGCTCGGCGAACTGCGGGATGCCTACAAGGGGCACACCCCGGTCGCCCTGATCGACTGCGAGGCCGCCGAGTTCACGGCGCCGCCCGCGGGCCGGGACGCCGAGGCCTGGTCACCGGTGTCCCAGGCACTGCTGGTGATCGCCGAGCAGCTCGCGGAACCGGTGACCGGCGCGGGCCGCATCACCTTCCCGCGGCTGATGTCGGGCCTGGTCGCGGTCGCCGCGGGCGGCTGGCGGGACGCCGACTCGGAGCGGATCCGGCGCGAGGTCGAGCGGATCCTGCTGCTGAACGAGAGCGGATCGTGGATCGCCGGGTTCGCCGGACGCTGGGCCGGACGGGTCGCCGCCAACGTGGCGGCTGCGGCCACCGGGACCGGGCCACTGCTGTCCTCCGCCATCGAGGCCACCCTGGAGTCCATCTCCGACAGCTTCGTGCACCGGCGCCAACAGCGGGCCGCCACCTGGTGGCGGGACTACCCCAACGCGAGCCGCAACGCCCGGCGCGGACTCATGCTGCTGTCCGGGCACTTCAGGGCCGGCGGCACCTCCCGCGAGCACGCCGAACGCCATCTGGTCCGCGCCCTGCTCGCCGACCTCACCGACGCCTACACCGGCATGCTGCCCCGCATGCAGCGCCTGGGCCGCCCGCTCGTCCTCGTCGACAACGCGCAGTCCGCGCCGGGACCCGGCCTCACCGACCCCGTCCTGAGAGACCGCTCCGAGGGCATCGCCGACCAGGTCGTCTTCATCAGCGCGCTCCGCGGCTCCGGCCGCCCCGCCCTGCGCAACGCCGTACGGCACACCCTCCCCGAGGTCGCCCGGCGCACCGACTGGACGCCCGACCCCGCGTCCCCGTCCTCCCGCGCCCTGCTGGTCTCGCTGCCGCCCCTCACCGCCGACGACACCCTGCACATCGTCGACGAGCACCAGGTCCCGCCCCAACTCCCGCACGCGATCCACCGGTTGACCGGCGGCAACCCGCTGGGCATCGTGCTGCTGACCGAGTCCGCCGCACAGAACAGCACTGCCTCCCTCGGGGAGTTGCTCACCTCGGACGTCCGGCTGCACGAGGACCGTGACGGCCGGCCCGCCTACGTCGAACTCCTCGACCGGCTGGTGCCCGCCGACCGGCTGGAGGAGCTGACGGTGCTGGCCGCAGCCCACGACCACGACTCCGCCACCGCTCTCGCCGAGGCGCTCCTGCCCGACGACTTCGGCCCGGCCGACGTACGGGCCCTGCAGACCCGGCTCGTCCAGGAAGGGCTGCCCGAGGAGCCGGGCCGGTTCGTCGGCGACCCCTTCGTGCGGACGCTGCTGCTGCTCCGGCTGCACCACCGGGCCGCCGACCACGGACGGTGGCGCGAGGCGCACGAGACGCTGATCCAGCGCTACGAACCCACGGACCGGTATCACCTGCACCACCAGCTCGCCCTCGGGACGACCGAGCCGGCCGTCGCCCACCTGCGCGACACGTTCACCGACCTGGACACCGGCAGCTGGCTGCGCACCCTGCGGTTCATCGCCTCGGCGCCCTACTTCCACGCGCACGACGCCGAGGGCCACGACTTCGACGCCCGCGACGACCGGCGCGCGGCGATCGCGCTCGGCCGCACGGACGCCGCCCAGCGGGTGCCGGACGGCGTGAACCCCGTACTGCATCTGCGGATACGGCGGCTGCTGCACGCCGTGTGGCAGCTGACCGACCCGCTGGCGCTGCCCGACCCGAAGGTCTGCGACCGGCTGCGCTTCGAGCTGGAGCAGCTGTCCAACCTGCGCCCGGCCGGCAACGCGCTGCTGTGGCGGGCCTCCCGGGACTGGCCCGAGGACGCGCTCGCCGGGCGCGCGCTCAGGATCCCGGACGACGACGAGGGGGAGGCGTGATGGCCGGCAGGGGACTCGGAACGTGGCTGCGTGAGGGCGTGTGGGAGATCCCGCTGCGCCGGTACCTCGCGATCGTGCTCGGGGTGGCGGTGCTGGCGGGCCTGGTCCTGGGCGTCCGCACCCTCGCCCACGACGACCGCTCCTGCGCGCCGGGCGTCGTGCGGCCCGAGGGCAGCGACGAGTGCGTGGGCGTCTCGGCGACCGCCTACGACTGGGGCCGGGCCCCGCTCAGGCCGGTCGCCAAGGCGATCGACCGCGAGAACAGGTCCATCAAGGGCCCCTACGTCACCGTCGCCCTCCTCGAACCGTTCACCGCGACCGACGCCGACAACCTCGGTGACGTCCTGCACGAGATGCAGGGTGCGTACCTCGCCCAGTACCAGGCCAACCACCGGTCCAACGGGACCGTCCCGGCGATCCGGCTGGTGCTCGCCAACCCCGGTGCCACCGGCGCCCATTGGGAGCACACCGTCGACCGGCTGGCGGGCATGACCGGGGCGAAGGACCGGCTGCGGGCGGTCGCCGGGGTCGGCCTGAGCACCGCCAACAACAAGCGGGCCGTCGCCGCCCTCACCGCCCGCGGCATCGCGGTCGTCGGCACCTCCATCACCGCCGACAACCTGGCCAACGGGCAGAACGGCAAGGACCCCTTCCCCGGCCTCGCCCGGGTCGCCCCCACCAACACCGACGAGGCCCGCGCGCTCACCTCCTTCGCCCAGGTCGCGGCCGACAAGGCGGTCCTGGTCTACGACGAGAAGGCCGACGACCGGGACGACGGCGACCCCTACTCGCTGACCCTGCAACGCTCGTTCGAGAAGCTGCTCAAGGGATCGCCGTACGCGCCCTGGTCGTTCAACCCGCCCGACGACCGCGCCCAGGAGGGCTCCACCGCCAACGACTTCGAGCAGATCACCCACCTGGTCTGCGACACGGATGCCGGCACCGACACCATCCTCTTCGCCGGACGCCACACCCAGCTGCGGCAGTTCATCAACGCGCTCGGCGAACGCGGCTGCCAGAAAAGGAGGTTCACCCTGCTCACCGGCGACGAGGCGTCCTACCTCACCGGTGACAAGGACCTGCACCGGGACGCCCTGAACCGCAACCTCACCGTCCGCTACACCGCCCTCGCCCACCCGGACGCCTGGACCACGTCCCCGCCCGCGACCGGGGGTTCGGCCGCCGACGCGAAGGTCCTTGCGGAGCTGGTGCGCGCGGGCCAGGGCGCCAAGGTGGGCCCGATCGGCACGGTCGACCTGGAGGACGGCCAGCTGATCATCGCCTACGACGCGATGCGGCTGACGTACCAGGGCATCCGGTTCGCCAAGGGCACCAAGGACATCCCCACGCTCGAGGAGGTCCGCAACGAGTGGCGGCTCATCAAGGGCACCCAGCAGCGGGTCGACGGCGCGAGCGGCTGGATCTGCCTCGACAACCACGGCAACCCGTACGACAAGGCCGTACCGATCGTGGAACTGACCCCGCAGGGCACCGCCCGCTTCGTGAGGATCGCCTGGCCGGAGAAGAAGCCGCCGGCGAAGGAGTGCCTGCCGCCGGCGTAGCGCGCGGCCCTCGCGCGTACGGCGAAGGCCGGTTCCGGTGACTCTCGTCGCGGAACCGGCCTTCGCCGCAAGAGGGGTCAGACGCCGGCGTAGGAGTGCTTGCCGGTGACGAAGATGTTGACGCCGTAGTAGTTGAACAGCCAGCAGCCGAAGGCGATCATCGCCAGGTACGCGGCCTTGCGGCCCTTCCAGCCGGCGGTGGCGCGGGCGTGCAGGTAGCAGGCGTAGGCGACCCAGGTGATGAACGCCCAGGTCTCCTTCGGGTCCCAGCCCCAGTAGCGGCCCCAGGCCGACTCGGCCCAGATCGCGCCCGCGATGATCGTGAACGTCCACAGCGGGAAGACGGCCGCGTTGACCCGGTAGGAGAACTTGTCCAGGGTCGCGGAGGCGGGCAGCCGCTCCAGGAACGAGGTGGCGAACCGGCCCGGCGTGCCGCCGCTCGCCAGCTTGCTCTCGTACGAGTCCTTGAACAGGTACAGGATCGTGCCGACGGCGCCCACGTAGAAGACCGCGCCGCACAGGATCGCGGTCGAGACGTGGATGTACAGCCAGTACGAGTGAAGGGCGGGAACCAACTGGTCACTGGCGGTGTACAAGACAGTGACGGCGATGCCGAGATCGAGGAGGACCGTCGTGATCAGGAACAGGCCGAGCCAGCGCACGTTCTTCTTCAGCGCGAGCAGCGTGAGGTACACGCCGACGGCGACCGTGGAGAAGGTGATGTTGAACTCGTACATGTTGCCCCAGGGGGCCCGCTCCACCGAGGCCGCGCGGGCGACGACCCCGGCGAGCTCGATGAGGAACGCGAGCACGGTGAGGGACACGGCGATACGGCCGTAGAGGTCGCCCTGCTCGTCCCCGCCGTGCGCCCCGGGCCCGTCGGGCACGTCCCGCGCCCCGGCCGCGGCCCGCACCACGACCTGCGGCCGCTCCAGTACGGCGGTGCTGCCGCCCTTGCTCACGGTGACGGCCGGCGCCTTGGCCTTGCCCGCGGTGCCGGTGAGCGCGGCGGCGGTGCGGCCGACCTTGCTGCGGCTGCCGAGGAGCCATTCGGCGATGTACGTGAAGAAGGCCAGGGTGTAGACGGCCATCGAGGAGTAGATCAGCGTGTTGCTGATGTTGGCGAGGTGTTCGTTGGTGGCGGTGGCCAACTCGGTTGCGGCGGCGAGAGTCACTTGGTCTCAGCCCCTTCGGAAGGTACGACTCGGGGTTCGGGGGTGGTGTCGTCGTGCGGTGGGTCTTCGTCGGGGCCGGGCGCACCCGGTGCCTGGTCGTACAGGATTCCGGCGAGGTCGCCCAACTCCTCGGGGAGCTTGGCCGACTCGCTGCGGCCCAGGCCCGCCATCTCGACGACCGTGACGCCGTCGGCGCCGCGCACCGCGCGGACCCAGACCCGGCGGCGCTGGATGAAGAGGGAGGCGGCGAGGCCGAAGATCGCGGTGAGGGAGCCGGCGAGGGCCCAGTCGGTGCCGGGCTGCTGGACGACCTGGAAGTTCGCCCACTGCCTGGTGCTCTCGTAGGTGATCGACCCGGCGCCGTTCGGGAGCTTCATGGTCTGGCCGGGCTTCAGGTTCTCCCTGAGCTGGGCGCCCTTGGAGTCCTTGAATCCCTTCATATGCGACTTGTCGAGCTGGTACACGCTCTGCGGGATGCCCGAGTTGACGCCGAGGTCGCCGTAGTAGGGCGCGAGGTTGAGCACCGGGTTGTTCAGCGCGGGGAAGGTGGAGGCCGTCTCGCTGCCCTTGGTGTAGGTCGGCAGGAAGAACGCCGAGATGCCCAGCTGCTCGCTGACGCCCTTGGTGTTCTTGTAGCCGTCGAGGACCTTGACCACACCGGTGGAGGTGACGTTGGAGTCGAGCGGCAGCATCGGCACGGCGTCGCGGTAGACGACGTCGCCCTTGCCGTCGCGGACCGTGATGACGGGCGCGTAGCCGTGGGCGGTGAGATAGACCTTCGCGTCGCCGACCTCCAGCGGCTCGTTGACCTTGACGAGGGTTTTCCGGCCCTTGCCGTAGGCGCCCTCGCTGTAGGTGATGGCCGCCTGGTAGAGGCGCGGGGTGCCCGTGTTGGGGCCGCTGGTCTCGTAGGTGCCGGTGAACTTGTTCAGGGTGAAGCTGAGCGGCACCAGGTCGCCGGTGTCGAAGAGGTTCCCCGACTTGAAGTCGTCGTACTGGGTGAGGGTGTTGGAGAAGCCGTCACCCTCGACGATCAGCTTGTTGCCCTCGGACTTGAAGAGCTGGCCCCAGGCAAAGGCGGTCAGCATCACGATGAGGGCGATGTGGAAGGCGAGGTTGCCGACCTCGCGGAGGTAGCCCTTCTCGGCGGCGACGTTGTCACCGACGAGGTGGGCACGGAAGCGGCGCTTCTTCAGCAGGGTGAGCGCGGCCTCTCGGACCTGCTCGGGCTCGGCCTCGGTGCGCCAGGTGGTGTGGGCGGGCAGCCGGGTCAGCCGCTTGGGGGCGCCCGGCGGGCGGCTGCGGATCTGACCGACGAACTGCCAGGTGCGGGGGATGATGCAGCCGATGAGGGAGACGAACAGCAGGATGTAGATCGCGCCGAACCACACCGAGCTGTAGACGTGGAAGAGGCCGAGCTTGTCGTAGACGTTCCCGAGGGTGGGGTTCTTCTTGACGAAGTCGGCGACCTTCGTGGCGTCGGTGCCGCTCTGCGGGATGAGCGAGCCGGGGATCGCGCCGAGCGCCACCAGCAGGAGCAGCAGCAGCGCGACCCGCATGGAGGTCAGCTGGCGCCAGAACCAGCGGGCCCAGCCGATCACCCCGAGGGCCGGCATGTTCAGGGACTCCGCGGGCGCGGTGGACAGCTGGGAGCCGGCGGCGCCGAGGTCCTGGTCGGGGGCGGGAGCGTCGGGTGTGGTCTTGCTCATGGATCAGATCCCCACAGTGAAGCCGGCGGACCAGGACTGGACGTCCTGCACGAGGCGGTCCCACGCGCCGGTCAGCAGCAGCAGTCCGGTCACGATCATCATGGTGCCGCCGATGCGCATGACCCAGACGTAGTGGCGCTTGACCCAGCCGAAGGCGCCGAGCGCCTTGCGGAAGGCGACCGCGGCGAGCACGAAGGGCACGCCGAGGCCGAGGCAGTAGGCGACGGTCAGTATGGCACCGCGACCCGCGCTGCCCTGCTGGGAGGACAGGGCGATCACCGAGGCGAGGGTGGGGCCGATGCAGGGGGTCCAGCCGATACCGAACAGCGCGCCGAGCAGCGGGGCGCCGACCAGGCCGGCGGCGGGCTTCCGGTGGAAGCGGAACTCCCGCTGGGTCATCCAGGGCATCAGGCCCATGAAGAAGACGCCCATGAGGATCATGAGCACGCCGAGCACCTTGGACAGCACGTCGTTGTTGGCCAGGAGGGTGTCCCCGAAGTAGCCGAACAGGGCACCGCTGGAGACGAATACGGCGGTGAAGCCGAGCACGAACAGGGAGGCGCCGGCGACCATGCGGCCGCGTCGGGCCTCGGCCAGATCGGTGCCGGCGACGCCGGTGACGTACGAGAGATAGCCGGGGACGAGCGGGAGGACGCACGGCGAGAAGAACGAGACCAGCCCGCCGAGCAGTGCGATGGGCAGCGCGACCAGAAGGGTGCCGCTGAGCACGGTCTGGTTCGGGTCGGTCGCGGCGGCGAGCGTGGTGAAGGTGCTCACGTCTACTTCTCCGCGAGGACCGGAGCGATCATGCTGCGCAGCTTCTCTTCACTGAGTGGCGCCAGCGAGCGGGCGGCGATGCCGCCCTCCCGGTCGAGGACGAGCGTGGAGGGGATGGTCTGGAGGTTGAGCGTGCCCTTCTTGAAGCGGAGCATCAGCTTGCCCGTCGGGTCGTACAGGCTGGGGAAGGTGACGCCCTGCTCCTTCTCGAACGCGCGGGCGGGGGTGACGCTGGTGTCACGGGTGTTGATCCCCACGAACTGCACGCCCTGGCCCTTGAGGTCCTGGAAGACCTTCTCGAAGCCCGGCGCCTCGGCCCGGCACGGCGGGCACCACGAGCCCCACACGTTGAGGACGACCACTTTGCCCCGGTAGTCGGCCACATCGAGCCGGCCGCCGTCGATGGTCTTTCCCGACAGGTCGGGGGCCTCGGCGCGCTCCCCCTTCTTGGCGGTGGAGATGCCGTCCGTCCCCATGACGAAGTTGGTGTCACCGCCGCCCCCCGAGGTGCCCCCCGAACCGCACGCGGAAAGGGTCAGCGCGGCTGCCGCGGTGCCTGCGACGAGCAGGGCGGCACGGGTTCGGGAGCGGCTAGGCCTGGCGGCACTCATGTGAAAAGTTTCGCATGCCCGTTCTGGGGATCTTGCGCACCCCCCTTGCGGGCGGAAACCC
This sequence comes from Streptomyces sp. NPDC031225, assembly GCF_055570355.1. Classification (NCBI taxonomy): domain Bacteria; kingdom Bacillati; phylum Actinomycetota; class Actinomycetes; order Kitasatosporales; family Streptomycetaceae; genus Streptomyces; species Streptomyces sp. NPDC031225. The sequence continues at coordinate 495,258 of NZ_JBVIHJ010000002.1, forward strand.
GCATTTCAGGCGGCGTTCGAGGACGGTGAGGCGGTGTTCGTGGCGGGGGCCTTGAGGAACCCGTTCCAGCCACCGGCCGGCTGCTGGCCGACGTCGAGCGTGCGGAGTTTGGCGAGCACCTCCGGCTTCTGTACGTCCATCCAGTCGACGTACTGCCGGAAGGAGACCAGCCTGACGTCGGCGCCCTTCTCCTTCTCCCGCGCGATGTGCGTGAAGGCCCGCTCGACGGCGTCCATGTAGATGCCGCCGTTCCAGTGCTCGAAGTGGTTGCCGACGAAGAAGGGGGCGCGGTTGGTCTCGTAGGCCCGCTTGAAGCCGTCGATGTAGGCATTGGCGGACTGCTCGCGCCAGGCCGGGTAGTTGTGGGCGGGCGCGTTGGTCGAGTTGATCGACTGGTTGGCGAGCATGTTGTAGTCCATGGACAGGACCTCGAAGCTGCGGCCGGGGAAAGGTATCGCCTGCAGGGGCAGGTCCCATATGCCGTTCTTCTTCTCGGGCCAGACCTGGCGGCCGCCGGGCGAGGAGGCGTCGTAGCGCCAGCCGAGTTCGCGGGCGGTGGGCAGCAGGTTGTTCTGGCCGAGCAGGCAGGGGGTGCGGCCGCCGACGAGTTCCTTCTCGTAGTCGAAGGGGAGGGCGGGCAGATCGGTCCACCCCGTGTTGGTGCGCCACTCCTTGACGAAGGCCTTGGCCTGCGTGATCTCCGAGCGCCACTGCGCGGGCGTCCAGTTGCCGACGGTGCCGTAGCCGGAGCAGAAGTGGCCGTTGAAGTGGGTGCCTATCTCGTGCCCCTCCAGCCAGGCGCGGCGCACGTTGGTCAGGGTCGCCTTGACGTGCTCGTCGGTGAGGTAGCCGATGTCGGAGGCGCCGCGGGCGTTGTTCGGGGGGTCGTAGAGCCGCTTCTTCGACTCGGGCAGCAGATACAGCCCGGAGAGGAAGAAGGTCATGTGCGCGTCGTGCTTCTTGGCGAGGTCGAGGAAGCGCGGGAAGAGGCCGTTGCCGACCTCGCCGGCCCCGTCCCAGGAGAAGATGACGAACTGCGGCGGGGTCTGACCGGGCTCCAGCGGCACGGGCTTGGCGGGCTGGCGGGGCTGCTTGCCGGTGAAGGAGGTCGAGCCGTCGCCGATGGGGCGCACGGTGACGGGCTTCTTCGTCGCGCTCGGCGTGGAACCCGCGGCATGCGTCGCCCCGTCCGACGGAGTGGGGGTCCCGCACCCCGACAGTCCTACGGCGGCCGCGGCACCCGCGCCGAGTCCGAGTGCTCCCCTTCGGGTGAGAGAGTGCATGCTTCCCCGATTCGTGACGTTCGCTGGTGGTCACCCAGTCAGAGGAGACGATGGCGGGGAAAGTTCCGGTGCTATTTCCGGATTCGGTAACAGAGACACCCCGAGGGGGCGCGGGGCCGTATCGATATGCGGCTCCGCCGCGTGGGCGCGACCAGCCACGACGGCCCCGCAGTTCCCCACGGGCCTTCAGCGGAGCGGCTACGCCCCGAACCCCTTGGACCCACCCTTCACCGGCTTGGCCCCGGCCCGGAGATGCACCGGCACCAGATCGATCGCGGGCTCGCTGTAGCCGACGGACACGATCCTGTCGCCGCGGTAGGTGAAGGACGTGAGGGACGCGAGCGTGCACTGCCGCTTGCGCGGGTCGTGCCACAGCCGCCGCTTCTCGACCCAGGACCGCACGATCCAGATCGGCAGCTGATGGCTGACCAGTACGGCCTCGTGCCCGCGCGCCCGGTCCCTGGCCGCGTCGAGCGCGCCCTTCATCCGGACGACCTGGTCGACGTAGGGCTCGCCCCAGGACGGCTTGAACGGGTTGACGAGGTGCTTCCAGTTGTCCGGGTTCTTCAGCGCGCCGTCGCCCACGCCGAAGGTCTTGCCCTGGAAGACGTTCTCGGCCTCGATGAGCCGCTCGTCGGTCGCGATGTCGAGGCCGTGCGCCTTGGCGATCGGCGTGGCGGTCTCCTGCGCCCGCTCCAGCGGGGAGGCGACGACATCCGTGACGTCCCGGCCGGCCAGATGCTCGGCGACCCGGTCGGCCATCTGCCGCCCGAGCTCGGAGAGGTGATAGCCCGCGAGACGGCCGTAGAGCACCCCGTCGGGGTTGGCGACCTCACCGTGCCGCATGAGGTGTACGACGGTGATGTCGCTGTTGTTCTCGAACGTCCCGCTCATGCTGCCGTGGCCTCCGCCGCCGCTCGGGCCGCCGCCGGAAGGGCGTCGGCGATCCGCTGAACCGCCTGCTCGTCATGGGCCGTGGACACGAACCACGACTCGAAGGAGGACGGCGGCAGGTAGACGCCGTTCTCCAGAAGGGAGTGGAAGAACGCGGTGAACCGGAACGACTCCTGCGTCCTGGCGTCCTCGTAGGTGCGCACCGGCCGGTCGGTGAAGAACACGGAGAACATGCTGGAGGCGTTCTGGATCGTGTGCGCGACGCCCTCCTTGCCGAGCGCCTCGCCGACCAGCGACCGGATCTGCTCGGACACGGCGTCGATCCTGTCGTAGGCCGCGTCGTCGAGCAGCCGCAGCTGGGCGAGTCCGGCGGCGGTGGCGACGGGGTTACCGGAGAGGGTGCCGGCCTGGTAGACGGGCCCGGCGGGCGCGAGGTGCGCCATGACGTCGGCGCGTCCCCCGAAGGCGGCGGCGGGGAACCCGCCCCCCATGACCTTCCCGAAGGTCATCAGATCGGGCTTGACCCCGTCGATGCCGTACCAGCCACTCCTGCTGGTCCGGAAGCCGGTCATGACCTCGTCGGAGATGTAGAGGGCGCCGTTCTGCGCGCAGGCGTCCTTGAGCCCCTGGTTGAAACCGGGCAGCGGCGGCACGACGCCCATGTTGCCGGGCGCGGCCTCGGTGATCACACAGGCGATCTCGCCGGGGTGCCGGTGGAAGGCCTCATGGACGGCTTCGAGGTCGTTGTACGGCAGCACGATGGTGTCGGCGGCCTGGGCACCGGTGACGCCCGGGGTGTCGGGAAGCGCGAAGGTGGCCACACCGCTGCCCGCGGCGGCGAGCAGCGAGTCGACGTGACCGTGGTAACACCCGGCGAACTTGATGACCTTGGTGCGCCGGGTGAAGCCGCGGGCCAGCCGGATCGCGGACATGGTGGCCTCGGTGCCGCTGGACACGAGCCGGACCTGGTCGACGGGCTCGACCCGCCGGACGATCTCCTCGGCGAGCGCGACCTCGCCCTCACCGGGGGTGCCGAAGGAGGTGCCCTTCGACACCGCCTCCTGGACGGCGGCGATCACCTCGGGGTGTGAGTGCCCGAGGATCATGGGGCCCCAGGAGCAGACCAGGTCGACGTACTCGCGCCCGTCGGCGTCCGTCAGATACGGTCCCGTGCCCGACACCATGAAGCGGGGGGTGCCGCCCACGGCACGGAAGGCGCGCACCGGGGAGTTCACGCCGCCGGGCGTGACGGCCGAGGCGCGGTCGAACAGGGCCTGCGAGACAGGCGCGTCGTATGAATAGGGCAATTCGCTCATGTCCTGCGACTTCTCCGACCTTCTGCGACGTTCTCTGGCGTTCTGCGACGTTCGCTGACTTCGTTGCCTGTGACTACCTCAGGGTAGGCCAGGCCTCGGAACCCCCCGGTGCCCGACGATCTGCGAAACTGGATGCAGATACACACAGCTCACGGAGACGATGGCACGGAGCCGTTCGTTCAGAGGCTGCGAAGATCCTGCGGACAGGTGTTTCAGCGCACGTTTCGGCGGGCGGCCGTGGGGGAGGTCACTGACACGATGATCGGGTTGCGCGGCGGGGGCCACGCGTCCTAGAAAAGCAGTCGGGTGGAGATATGCATCGCGGTGGCGGACTGGGCGAGGGGACCGATGACCTGGGTCCTCGACGTTCCCAACGGGGGAAGCACCGGCGCGAGGCGGAAGAGGCCAACGAAACCCGACAGGGACATGGCGCACCCGGTGCGCCGAGCACAGCCGGTGAGTCGGAACGCGACGAGCGACGTATCGAACGTCGGATCGATCGGTTGAGGGCGGGAAGCAGGAATGGTGGTCGGGTGGGGGTGACGTACAAGTACTTCGGCGCGCCCGACGGCGCGACCGCAGCCCGCGTCCCGATCTCGATGCGTCCCGAGGAACTCGGCGGCGACGAGCTCGGCATGAACGGCATGTTCACCAAGATCAAGCCGGAGACCATGGCGGCGATGGTCCTCACCGGCATAGAAGGCGTACCCCTCAGCAAGGTCCCTCCGCTGGAACTGGTCGTCCTCCACCCCGACTACGCGGTGGTCAAACTCCCCATGACGGTCGTGGACCCCCTGCGCGGCATAGGCGAGGAAGCGGTCGGCGCGGCGGCCTTCATCTGGTCGACGGTCCCGGACCGGGGCGGCCCCCGGGACGCGTTCAACGTCTACCAACTGCTGCACGAGTGGCAGGACTTCAGCCACCGACTCCATGAGGCAGGGCATCAGCCTTATTGCTTGGTTTGGCCCTGACCTGGGGTTTCACTGGTGGCGGGCGAGGTCTTCGGGTCCTCAACGACCGTGCCTGGAACGCCCTCGCCGCCGTGCTCGCCGAGGCAGAGGCCGCAGGCCACAACGCGGCCACCGTCCTGGACCAAGCCCTCGACCAACGAACCCTGGACGATGCACGCAGCCCGGCCCTCGCCCTGACCTGGCGAGTCCGCCACCTGGGCCAACGCCACGCACCCGGCCCACGGGCCCAGGCAGCCAACGCCCGGCACACCGTGCAACGCCCTGCTGCTCCGCCCCACATGACCCCATCAGCTTCGTCTCCGGAGTCCTCGAAGGGGCAGCGGCGGCTGATCACGCCCGTGTGGACAGCCGAGGAGCGAGCCGTTCCAGCGCTTCCTCCCAGCGGTAACGGTCGGCCCCACCGCCGGCCTTCGGCCGGTGTGGCTCGTACGAGCCGATCAGGACGCCCATCTCGCGCAGCCGCTCCAGGCTCTGGCGGTACGCGGGGTGGACGGCCTGGGCGGCCTGGGCGGAGACGCGAGCACGCTGGTGGGGCACGGGCTTGATCGACGCCACAGCGGTGCACACGGCGCCGATCCCCGCCGCGGCGGGGATCGGCCGGCCGCCGCTGCCCGCGCTGGAGAACTTCCTCATCACGTCCTGGTGGCTGTCGCACACCATGGTCCTGGCCCCGACCGGGGGTGCCCGGTGAACTCGCGGGTGCCGCCCTGTCATAGGCGTCAGCTGTGGCCGAAGGCCGCCGCGGTGGCCACGCACGAGAGCGATGTGCTCGACGAGGTCACCGAACGCAGGCTGCTGACCAGGAACCTGCGGACCGTGACCGCCCTGACGGACCCGACGGTCCTCGGTCCGGTGATCGCCGGTGTGACCGCGGGCCCGAAGGGGCGGGCATGGCGTCGCCGGTCGGGCGCCTGTCCATGGGTGCGTCGGGCCGGCGCACGGACAGGCGTGACCGTGGGGCTCAAGCCGCTTCGAGGAAGGGGTAGTCGGTGTAGCCCTCGGCGCCCGGCCCGTAGAACAGTTCCGGCCGCGGCTCGTTCTCCGGGTGGCCGCCCTGCCAGCGCTCGACCAGGTCGGGGTTGGCGATGAGGGCCCGGCCCACGGCCACGGCGTCGGCGTGGCCGGCCTCGATCTGCTGGAGCGCCTGCTCGCGAGTGGTCTGCCCCCCGCCGAGCGGGCCGGTGTTGACGATCAGCTTGCCGTCGAAGCGCCGCCGCAGCTCCTGTACCAGGTCGCCGCCCGGCTCGGCGTGCAGTACGGAGAGGTAGGCCAGGCCCAGCGGGCGCAGTTGGTCGAGCAGGGTGCCGTAGGTGGCCAGGACGTCGTCCCGGTCGGTCTCGAAGACGTCCCCGAGGTCGACCTCCGGCGAGATCCGCAGCCCGACCCGCTCGGCACCGACGGCCTGGGCAACCGCCGTGACGACCTCGACGACGAAGCGGGCGCGGTTCTGCGGCGAGCCGCCGTACTCGTCGGTGCGCTGGTTGGCCGCCGGGGTGAGGAACTCCTGGAGCAGGTAGCCGTTGGCGCCGTGGATCTCCACGCCGTCCGCCCCCGCCTCGATGGCCCGACGGGCCGCGGCGACGAAGTCCTCCAGGGCTGCCCGGATCTCTGCGGTGGTCATCGCTTCCGGTACGGGGTAGGGCTGCTCGCCCTTCTCGGTGAACGTCTTGTTGTCGATGGCGATCGCGCTGGGGGCGAGGATGCGGCGGCCGCCGTTGATGTCGGGGTGGGTGCCGCGGCCGGCGTGCATGATCTGCAGGACGATGCGGCCGCCCTCGGCGTGCACCGCCTCGAACACCCGCTGCCAGCCGCCCGCCTGCTCGTCGGTGGCGATGCCCGGCTCACCGACGTATCCCTGCGAAGCGTGGTCGGGGTAGGTGCCCTCGGTGATGATCATTCCGACGCTCGCCCGCTGTCGGTAGTACTCGACCATCAGGTCCCCGGGAATGCCGGAGGAACCGGCCCGGACCCGGGTCAGCGGTGCCATGACGATGCGGTTGGCGAGCTCGATCTTCCCGAGAGAGACGGGGGAGAAAAGCGACGGGGCGGGCGAAACTTCTGAAGTGTTGGCAGCCATGGGTTTCTTTCTTTCTGTAATACGGAGGGAAACGGGATGAAGGTCTGCGACGCAGGGCGTCCACATGGTCCGGCGGAGGCGCGGATGCGGCCCTCGGGCAGACGCGGGCCCGATGACGGTGACGCGGTTCGAGGACCGCGATCGGGGTGTGGGTGGTGTTGGCGGCGAACGCGGCGAACGCGGTGAGAGCCGCATGCCGTCGGCGTCGGTGTCGGCGTCGGCGTCGGCGTCGACGCCGGCCAAGCGCAACTTCCCGCCGGGGTACGGGCGTTCGCTCCTTGCGCACGATCCGCAGCCGGCCGGGTGACGAAGTCATGGGGGTGCCGCCGCCGGAGTCGGTACGGATCGGTGTCTGCAGGCCGCGCCGCGACCGACTCCCTCGACGCGCCCCGCGAAGCGGACCGATACACGGCTTCACCTGGAACGCGCTTCCGGCAGTGGCGGGAACAGCGATCTCAGCGATCCTCAATCTCACCGGCCTGAGGCACGTCCGCCGGCCGATCGCCGATCGGGCAGCCTGCTTCAGGAAACCGCGAGGCTAGCTGAGCGGGACGTCCGCGACGGCCTTGAGGTGGCTGAACGTCTCGAGGGTGTACCGGCCGTGGTAGCGGCCCATGCCGCTTTCGCCGACGCCGCCGAAGGGCAGGCCGGGCATGAGCAGTTGCATCGCCGGCTGGCCCCAGGCGACGCCGCCGGAGGACGTCTCGTTCACCAGGCGGGACTTGGTGCCCTCCGACTCGGTGAAGGCGTAGAGCGCTAGGGGCTTGTCGCGTTCGTTGATGAAGGCGATGGCGGCGTTGAGGTCTTCGACTTCGACGACCGCGAGGATCGGACCGAAGACCTCCTCCTGCATGATCGGCGATGCGGCGTCCACATCGGTGAGGACCGTCGGTGCGATGTACAGGTCGTCACGGTCGTGCTCGCCTCCCACCGCCACCCGGCCGGAGTCCAGCAGAGCGGTGAGCCGGTCGAAGTGCCGCTCGTTGATGATCCGGCCGAAGTCGGCCGAGGTCTGCGGGGTGGTGCCGAACTGGGCTTCGACAGCCGTACGCAGGGCGGGGACCAGTGCGGCGGCGGTGGCGGGATCGGCCAGAACATAGTCCGGGGCTATGCACTGCTGCCCCGCGTTGCCGAACTTGGCGCCGACCAGCCGCTTGGCCGTCTCGTCCACGTCGGCGTCGGGCGCCACGAAGACCGGTGACTTGCCTCCGAGTTCAAGCGTGACGGGGGTGAGGTTCTTGGCGGCTGCGGCCATGACGATCCGGCCGACGGTGCCGTTGCCGGTGTAGAAGATCTGGTCGAAACGCTGCGCCAGGAGGGCCGTGGTCTCCTCGGCGCCCCCTTCGACGACGGTGAGCACGTCGGCGTCGAAGTACTCTCGCAGGAGGCGTGACCCCACCGCCGAGGTGTGCACCGACATCTCGCTCGGCTTGGCCACCACGGTGTTCCCGGCGGCCAGCGCGCCGATGATGGGGTCGATGAGCAGGTGCAGCGGGAAGTTCCACGGAGCGATCACCAGGACGACGCCGAGCGGGTCGTACGTGGTGTAGGCGGTGGTCGTGGGACCGAAGTGGGCGGGGACCTTCACCGGGCGGGGCTGAAGCCAGTTCTCGAGGTTCGCCAGTGCCTCGTCGATGTCGGCGACGGTGAAGTCGATCTCCTGCGTCTTGGCTTCGGCGGCGTTCTTCCGCAGGTCAGCCCAGAGGGCCTCAATCAGCTCCTGCTCGTTCTCGACCAGCAGTGCCCGCAGCCGCTGCAGTTGGCTGACGCGCCAGTCCAGTCCGCGGGTGACGCCGGTGTTGAACGTCGCACGAAGGCGGCCGACCACCTCCGCTGCCGTTTCGGTCCGGTGCGTCCTCGGCTCGGTCGCCTGTGCTGTGGTCATGGGGTGTGCTCCGTTCTTGATGCAGGCCGCGCCGTCAAAGGCGTTCGTGGCATGCCGTATTACCGGTGATGGGCAACCCGGTGGATGACGGATGAAGGGTCAATCCGTGCCTTCACTGTAACCCATGTACGCGTCGACGCGAACATAGGGCAGGGGTACCCTTTCCTCATGGCCAGCCGCACCTCATCCCCCCTCGTCCACCCCGACACGGACGACCTCGACCTCTTCAAGATCATGAGCGCGCTGACCGACGAGACCCGGCTCACCATCGTCGTCACCCTCTCTGTCTCCCCTGGCCTGGCCTGCAGCGGCTTCACGCAGGACGTCACCGCGTCCGTACTCACCCGCCACTTCCGCGTCCTGCGCGAGGCCGGTCTCATCCGGCAGCACGATGTCGGCACCCGCCGTTTCAACACGCTGCGCAAGGAAGATCTGGACCAGCGGTTCCCCGGACTGCTCGACCTCGTCCTCAAGGAGAGCGTCGGCCGCGTGGAGCCTTACGTGAACGCCGAGTGCGCCTGACCCTCCGGGCGCCCCTCCGTGGCCGCGACGAACCGGACCGACCGCAGCCAGGTGCCCTGGTTGCGGTCGGCTTCGATCACGTCGAACAACACCTCGTGCGCCGAGCGGCCGTAACCGGTGCCCCAGCAAGGCGATACGCCACCGGCCCCGGCGTATCCGCTTACACGGAGGCGACGTACTACGCCGAACCCGGTTCCCCGTCGGCGGAGGCACTACGACTGCAGGCCGGCTGGGGCACCGACGCGGCAAGGGCGGGAGCCGGGACACGGCCGGCACGCACGGCTTGATGAACAGTTGATCATCGGTAGTTGGCTGCGCGCCACGCCCAGCGTCCCTTCGCACGCCAGACGCCTCAGGGGGCGGTGCCGGATTCAGGACGGCGCGGGCGTGCTGCGGTAGGCAGTCGAAGAAACGGTGCCGCCGCTGCGCAGGGCGTCGTTTCCGAGGGCCGGCCGGCGGATGGCCCCACGTACAGGTTCCGGCGGGCCGACTTCTCCCCGCACGTCTGGCGCGTCGACATCAGGTACCGCTCCAGGTGACGCACCGCAGCGCCTCCACCCGTCGCGGCGGTTCCGTGAGCCCGTTGACCGTGGACACCTCCCGGTCCCAGCTCGCGTCCTACAGACGAGGTCCACGCTCGCCGCGACGACGCCACCACTCGTACGCCGCCCGGTCGTCCATGGACGCGTCGCGCCAGTCACGCCGGCCTCGCGCGAACCACAGAAAGTCGAAGTACGTGCGCAGATCCCGGGCTGACTGGCTGACTGGCTGACTACGGCTTTGGCCAGCTACCCAACGCGAGGTTCGCGACTTGCAGCAGCTCAGGGCGGGAACTACCACTCGCGGCCTGGACGGCGATCCCATTGGCGACTGTTCTCAGGTAGAGCGCAAGAAGATGAGGATCCGTGGAAGGCGGAAGGTCACCGGCGTCCACCGCCTGTTGGAACCGGCGCGTCAAATGGGCAATCCCATCCTCACGCCATGCGATGAGTGCGTCTCGGACCGGACGGCTCTCATCCCCGGTAGCCAACGCACCCAGCACGCCAAGACAGCCCGTGGGGAGTCCCGGCGTGGTTGCCGCCTCGACCGTCCCGTGGAGCACGGCAGTAGCCACTGCTGCACTTGTGGTCCCTGCCAGAGCTCGGGCGAAGTAGGCGGTCAAGCCCTCGGTGTAGCGCTCCAGCGCCTTGTGGAAGAGGTCTTCTTTGCTGCCGAACGCCCTGTACAGGCTGGGGCGGCTGATACCCATCGCTTCGGTGAGGTCGTCAAGGCTGGCGCCCTCGAAACCCTTTGACCAGAACACCAGGACCGCGCGATCGAGTGCCTCGTCGATATCGAACGCGCGAGGCCTGCCGGGCCGGACCGGTGTCGTCGAGCTCATTTCTTCATCCTACCCCTTCGATACCGATCGGTACGGGTGTGCTACCGTCTTTCGTACCAATCAGTACGGTATACAGAGAGGCGGCACCATGTCGCAGACCGTGCTCATCACGGGCGGAACCTCAGGTATCGGCTTGAGCCTCGCGCAATCCTTCGTGGAGCTCGGGGCGTCCGTCGTCGTGTGCGGACGTTCGCAGGCTGCGCTTGACCGATTCGCGCAGGCACACCCGCAGGCGCTGGCCGTGCGGGCTGACGTGACGAACGCAGCCGACCGGGCGGCGCTGTTGCAAGCAGTCGCTGATCGCTTCGGGCGTTTGGACGTGCTGGTCAACAACGCCGGTACGTTCGAGGAACGAGACTATGCAGCCGGTAAGAACCCCAACGCGACTCTCGACGCCGAGGTGGCGTTGAACCTCACCGCCCCCATCCACTTGACGGGTGAAGCGCTCGCGCGATGGCCAGAGCCCGACGCGATCGTCTTCATCACCTCGGGGTTCGCCTTGGTCTCGCCCACTCGCGCGCCCACCCACGGCGCGGTGAAGGCCGGCCTGCACGGCTTCGCGGACGGCCTGCGCCGTCAACTCGCCCCGAAGGGCACCCATGTCCTCGAGGTCCTCCCACCGTCCACGGACACGCCCATGAACGCCGAAGCCACGGGGAAGAAACTGACTCCCGCACAGGTGGCGGCGGTCACGATGAAAGCTCTTCGGCGGGGGCGGAACATGGCATTCCCCGGTCAGACGAAAGTCATGCCCGCCATGCTGCGCATCGCGCCGGGCACACTGCGACGCGTCGTCGCCGAGCTCTGAACCGCTCCTCGGAGTGTTCAGCGACACGGTCGACCCCGACGCCGTCTTCTCCGTCGACAGCATGCAGCGCATCCTGTCGACGGCCCAGGCCGCGGCAGCCGACGCCGCATTGCGGGTCGCTATGTCCCCGGAAGGAGCACGGCTGCGCCGGCAGACACTCGACGCCGCGTCGGCACTTCGTGAAGCTCTGGCCGACCACGGACTGGCCTGCCTGGGCAGCCCGGGTCCGATCGTTCCCGCCGTCATCGGCGACGACCGCGTAGCACGCCTCACACACCGTAATCTGCGCCCGCGCGGAAGTGGCGGCCATGGTCGTCGAGTACCCCGTGGTGCCAAGCGGCTCCGCCGGACTGCGCCTACAGGTCATGCCGTCCCACACGCCCGAACAAGCCCGGCAGGCCGCCGCCGCGGTGTCCTAGGCCCGGGCTGCCATCGACAGCCTCGACGCCGCTTCGGGCCTCGCCCGCCCCGACTCGCGCTGGAGTGTCCCAGGATGAGCGGCCTGCCGGCGTTCGACGCCGTCGTTGCGGACCAGGTCGAATTCCCGACCCGCCACCTCCTGACCAACTGACCGGCCCGTTCCGGATCGAAAGGATTCTCCATGTCCACATTCCCCCTCCACCTGGTTCCTTCCCGCAGAGCGCTGACGACCGGGCGCTTCATCGTCGCGGCCACCCACTTGTTCACCCCGCGGCTGGCCGCGCGGTTTTTCCAGCTCACGGCCAGCGGTACCCCCGCGATTCCTTATGCGCGGATGTTCGCGATCCGCAATGCTGCTCTCGGGCTTGGACTGCAACGGATGGACGGTTTCACCTGGCCCCAGCAGCAGCAGTTCCTTGCGGTGAACATCGTCATGGACTCGGTCGATGCCGCCGCTTTCCTGGCCGCGGGCCTGCGGCGCGACGTCAGCCGTACCTCGGCCATGCTGTCCACCGCCGTGGCTCTTTCTGCGGTGGTAGCCGGTACCACGGCCCTCATCGAGCACAGGCAAGCGGCCGCCCAAGAAACGGAGCCGACAGCGACGGCGCCATCGACCAGCGACTGGAAGTGACCGCACCGTGGCACCGCAGCTGATCCACCGCACCGCCTCCATTGGCTGGAGGCCGCCGAGGACGGTTTGGCGGTCGCCGTCGAGTTCGGCATCGGGCGGATGAGGTTCTGGCGAAGACGTGGACGACGGTGCCCGGTGCCCGGTGCCGTCGACGGTGAGGGCGGCCGGGTTCCCCCGACGGGGCAGGCCGGGTCACCGGCCGCTCGCGCTGGTGGCGATCGCGGGGAGGACGGCGAGAGCGAGAATGCCGCCGGTGAGGGCGAGGACGGGGTAGCCGGAGGCGGAGACGACGAGGCCGGAGCTGGGACAACACGAGTAGCAGGCGGGGTCTCAGGACCCCGCCTTCGTCATGTGCCCGGTGCGGGTCGGGCGGGCGGGGCGCCGATGCCGATCCGGAGGGGGACCGGGGCGGCGCAGCAGCCGCCGTTCCCGCTGTCGTCCTGGACGGTGTCGGGGGTGTCGAACAGGCCTGCGCCGCCGCAGACTCCGGTCTCCGGGAGGGTCAACTCCACGCGCTGCGCGGCCTCCTGGTCGCCGGCGAGCGCGGCGGCGATGGAGCGGACCTGCTCGTAACCGGTCATCGCGAGGAACGTGGGCGCGCGGCCGTAGGACTTCATGCCGACCAGGTAGACGTCCTTCTCCGGGTGGGAGAGCTCGTTCACCCCGTGCGGGTAAACCGTGCCGCAGGAGTGCGCGTTCGGGTCGATCAGCGGGGCGAGGGCGGTCGCGGCCTGGAGGCGCTCGTCCAGGCCGAGGCGGAGCTCGGCCAGGAAGGACAGGTCGGGGCGGAAGCCGGTCAGGACGATGATCTCGTCGACCGGGTCCAGGCGGCGGCCGTCCTCCGCGACGAGCACGAGCCCGTCGCCGTCCGCGTCACGTTCCACAGCCTGTGTACGGAATCCGGTGACCGCGCTCGCGTGGCCCGCCTCGACGGCAGCCTTGGCACGCAGGCCCAGGGCGCCCCGGGCGGGGAGCTGGTCGGCCTCGCCACCGCCGTACGTCGAGCCGGTGATCCCGCGGCGCAGGACCCACACCGCGTGAGTGCCTTCGGCTTCCGCCTCGGAGAAGGCGGCCAGGTCGGCGAGAGATGCGAGGGCCGTGAAGGCGGACGCGCCGGAGCCCACGACCGCGGTGCGCCTACCCGTGTAACGGGCGCGTACGGACGGGTCCTTGAGATCCGGGACGCGGTAGGCGATGTGCTCGGCGGCGGCCCTCTCGCCGAGGGCGGGCAGGCCGTTCGCGCCCGCCGGGCCGGGGGTGGACCAGGTGCCGGAGGCGTCGACGACGGCGCGGGCGATGACCCGTTCCTCGCGGCCGTCCGCGGTGGCGATGTGCACGGTGAAGGGCTGCTCGTCGCGGCCGGCGTCGACGATCCGGTCGCGGCCCGCGCGGGCGACGCCGGTCACCGTGGAGCCGTAGCGGACCCGGTCGCCGAGGACGTCGGCCAGCGGCTGGAGGTACCGCTCGGCCCAGTCGCCCCCGGTCGGGTAGGCGGCCCCGTCGGGGCGTGCCCAGCCGGTGGGGGTCAGGAGCTTCTCGGCGGCGGGGTCGGTGAGCTCGGACCAGGGGGAGAACAGCCGGACGTGCGCCCAGGCGCGTACGGCGGTCGCGGCCGACGGTCCGGCTTCGAGGACCAGCGGTTCCAGGTCGCGCTCGATGAGGTGGGCGGCCGCGGCGAGGCCGATCGGGCCTGCTCCGATGACCACGACGGGCAGTTGGTCGGTGGTGGGCGCGCTCACTGGGTTCCCCTTTGTTTCGACGTCCGTCGATATCCTGCGTGGGCCAGGATGACATCTGATTCGGCAAGCGTCAATATAGGCATTCATCGAATCAATGACCTGAGCCTCCCTTCCCTGCTGATTCGATGCATGTCAACATAGATGCATGTCGAACACCCAGCTGCTGCCCCTGTTGGAACCCGCCCCCGGCGAGGCCGTGGCGCCGTGCTGCCCGCCACTCACCGAGCGCCCGTTCACCGCGGAGGAGGCCGAGACGGCCGCGCGAATGTTCAAGGCGCTGGGCGATCCGGTACGGCTGCGGCTGTTCTCGGCGGTCGCCTCGCACGAGGGCGGCGAGGCGTGCGTGTGCGACATCTCCGACGTCGGCGTCTCCCAGCCGACCGTCTCGCATCACCTGAAGAAACTGAAGGACGCCGGTCTGCTGACCTCGCAGCGGCGCGGGACCTGGGTGTACTACCGGGTCGAGCCGTCCGTCCTCGCGGGCATGGGGCAACTGCTGACCACGGCGCCGGCCACCGCCTGAGAGACGAGACACCGGGCAGGTGCCGGTGCAGGCCGGTGCCGGGACCGGGCCGGTGCCTGTGTCGGTCTCAGCCCGCGGGCTTCCGGACCGACGGGAAGATGAGGCCCACCAGCGCCAACCCGGCCACCGTACCGACCAGTTGCATGCCGACGAACGCCGCGACCGAGCCGGGCGCGATGCCCGCGAACGTGTCGGTGAAGGCGCGGCCGACCGTCACCGCCGGGTTGGCGAAGGACGTGGACGACGTGAACCAGTAAGCGGCGCCGATGTACGAGGCGACCGCGACGGGGGCGAACCGCAGACGGTCGGTGCGGGCCAGGCCGAAGATCAGCAGGATCAGCCCGGCCGTGGCGACGACCTCACCGAGGAGCAGGTGTCCGGCGGAGCGGTCGTGGGTCGACCACTTCACCAACGGTTCACCGAACATCGCGTCCGCCAGGATCGCGCCCGCGATCGCACCGACGGTCTGCGCGGGGACGTAGAGCAGCACCTCGCGTGCCGTGACACCCGCTCCCCCGCGACCGGCGGTCCACCACTCGGCCAGGGTGACGGCCGGGTTGAAGTGCGCACCGGAGACCGGACCGAGCAGCAGGATGAGGACGCCGAGGCCGAAGACGGTCGCGGTGGAGTTGGCGAGCAGTTGCAGGCCGATGTCCTTCGTCAGGCCGGTGGCCTGGATGCCGGAGCCGACCACGACGGCCACCAGGGCGGCGGTGCCGACCAGTTCGGCCGCGGCCCTGGCGATCAGCGGGGCCGCCTGGGGCGGGGTGGCACCCGGCGCGGGCTGCGGCTCGACACCAGGAGGGGCGGGGGTGGTGGGCACCCCGCCTCGGGCTTGCTCGGCGGCTTCGTTCGCCTCGGTGGCGGCCAACAGGACTCCTCGGTGCGGGTCGCCGCAGGGGCGGCGATCAGGGGCAGGACCGCTTGACGTTGTCCTCGGCGGTGGCGCGCGCGGTCCGCGCGAGGGCGGCGAACCCGTCCGCGAGCGAGGCGATGCCGTCGGGCCTGAGGCGGTAGTACGTGAACCGGCCGCACGGCTCCGTCTCCACGATCCCGGCCTCGCGCAGCACCTTCAGATGGTTGGAGAGGTTGGTCTGCCTGGCCCCCGTCTCCTCGATCAGGTGCGTGGTGCACAGCGTCTCCTCGGCGAGGAGGGTGACGATCCGGAGGCGGAGCGGGTCGGCCAGAACCCGCAACAGATCAGTGTCGACTGACGTCAGCATGGGCTGATACTTTCACATCAGCGGCGACTGACACCATCAGGCGCTGATACGTCATCCCTGTCACGGGACAAGCGCGGGACAAGCGCGGGACGAGAGAGGTCTCTGGTGTCCGACAAGCCCTCCGTACTGTTCGTCTGCGTCCACAACGCGGGCCGTTCCCAGATGGCCGCCGGGTGGCTGGCCCACCTGGCCGGAGACCGTGTCGAGGTCCGCTCCGCCGGCTCCGCCCCGGGCGACCGGCTCAACCCTGCCGCCGTCCGGGCCATGCGCGAGGTCGGCATCGACATCTCCGGCGAGGTCCCGAAGACGCTCACCGTGGACGCGGTGCGGGAGTCGGACGTCTGCATCACCATGGGCTGCGGCGACACCTGCCCCGTCTTCCCCGGCAAGCGCTACCTGGACTGGCGGCTCGACGACCCGGCGGGCCAGGGCGTCGAGGCCGTCCGGCCGATCCGGGACGAGATCAGGACGCTCGTCGAGAGGCTGCTCGCGGAGATCGCCCCGGAGAAGCCGAGGGACTGATCGAAGAGATCACCCCGGAAAGGTAGAGCCCGGCCCGACCGGGACGGTGGAGCGGGCTGCACCACCGGTCGGGGAGCGCGCTCCCTCGTGGCCGAAGCGCCGCCCCGGGATCGTTGGCCACACCGGGTCGACCATGAGCGAACGGTTCCGACGGGGATGCCGAGGGCGCGGGCGGCGTCGGCGTACTCCAGGCCCTCCCACAGGCACAGCACGAGCACCTCGCGTTCGGGGCGTTTCAGCGAGCCGAGCGCGGTCAGCGTGGCGGCGATCCGGCGCCGGTCGTCCACCCGCCCGGATACCTCCTCCGCGTGGTCGGCGACCTCCGCGACGCCCGCCTCGGCCGCGGCGCTCGCCGCCGCCGCCCGATAACGCCGGTTGCCGCGGCCGTGGAAGCGGGAGACGTTCGTGGCGATGCCGAGGAGCCAGGGCCGCAGCGAACCCCCGTCGGCCTCGATCGACGTCCGTCGCCGCCAGGCCTCCATGAACGTCGCCGACATGACGTCCTCGGCCACGGACCAGTCGGCGGTCAGCCGGAAGGCGTGGTTGTACACCGAGCGGGCGCACGCGTCGTAGAGCTCCGCGAAGGCGTCCGGATCCCCGGCCCGTATCCGGGTTCGCATATCTGTGGTCACGTTCACAACTGCCCGACGGGATCACCGAGTTCCGGTGACCCCTGCCACAGCCCTGTCAATCCTGTCAATGTTGTGCACTTTCTTGACGGCAGTCACCAGAGAGCCTAATTTCACGGTGTCCTTCCCCCGCTCAAGGGAGAGCGCGATGCCCTCGTCCCCCACCGCATCAGAACGCACCCGCCAACTACGCCGAGTAGCCCTCTCCGGCCTGCTCGGCACCGCCGTGGAGTTCTACGACTTCCTCGTCTACGGCACCGTCGCCGCGCTCGTCTTCGGCGAACTGTTCTTCCCCGGCGCCGACCCCGCCGTCGGCACGATCGCCGCCTTCGGCACCTTCGCCGCCGGTTACGTGGCCCGCCCCATCGGCGGCATCGTCTTCGGACACTTCGGCGACCGCCTCGGCCGCAAGAACATGCTGCTGCTCACCATGGGCCTGATGGGCGGCGCCAGCTTCCTCATCGGCCTGCTGCCCACCTACGACACCATCGGCGTCTGGGCGCCGGTCCTGCTGATCACCCTGCGGGTGGTGCAGGGCATCGCCATCGGCGGTGAGTGGGGTGGTGCCACGCTCATGGTCGTCGAGCACGCAGGTGAGAAACGCCGCGGCCTCTGGTCCAGCTTCACGCAGATGGGCGCCCCGCTCGGCTCCCTGATCTCCGCCACCGTCGTCGCCCTGGTCTCCACCCTCCCCAAGGACCAGTTCGCCGCATGGGGCTGGCGCGTGCCGTTCCTGCTGAGCGTGCTGCTGCTCGGCGTCGGCCTGTTCGTCCGCCTCCAGGTGGTCGAGAGCCCGCTGTTCGCCGAGGTGAAGAAGGACCGCGCCGAGTCGAGGCTCCCCGTCCTCGACGTCCTGCGCCGCCCGAAGCCCGTGGTGCTCGCCTGCTGCGTCGGTATCGGCGCCTTCACCGCGCAGTCCCTGCTGACCAGTTACCTGATCTCGTACGCCACCGGCATCGGCTATCCCCGCCCGCAGGTGCTCACCGCGCTCACCGTCTCCGCCGCCGTCGCCCTGGTGGTGCTGCCCTGCGCCTCCGCGCTCTCCGACCGGATCGGCCGCCGCCCGGTCGTCCTCACCGGCGCGATCCTGTCCGCCGCCACCGCGTTCCCCGTCCTCGCGCTGATCGACTCCAAGTCCCCCGGAGCCCTGATCCTTGCCGTCGTCATCGGCCACGGCATCGCCCAGTCGATGATGTACGGCCCGCTCGGCGCCCTGTTCAGCGAGATGTTCGGCACCAAGGTCCGCTACACCGGCGCCTCCCTCGGCTACCAGGGCGCCACCCTCGTCGGCGCCGGGTTCTCCCCGATGATCGCCGGCAGCCTCGTCGCGAGCAGCGGCAACGGCACGCCCGTCGCCCTCCTGCTGTGCGGCGGCTCGCTGATCACCGCGCTGACGGTGTGGTTCGTCCGCGAGACCAGCCGTACCTCGCTCGGCGAGGACCCCGCCTCCCCACTCCCCACCACCCCCCACACCGAGGAGATCAGCGCATGAGGCACGGCACCCGCATCGCCTGCACGGCGGCCTTCCTGCTCACCCTCACCGCCGCACCCGCCGCCGCGGCGGCCGACGCCGACACCACCCACGTGGACGGCCAACTCCCCTCCGGCGCCACGTACATGATGGACGTCCCCGCCAACTGGAACGGCACCGTCCTGCTGTTCAGCCACGGCTACAACGCGGGCCCCGCCAACCCCGCCCAGGACGCTCCGGACGCGGCCACCAAGCCCCTTCTCCTCCAGCAGGGTTACGCCCTCATCGGCTCCTCGTACGCGTCCACCGGCTGGGCGGTCACCGACGCGGTGCCCGACCAGATGGCCACCCTGAGGGCCTTCACCACCCGCTTCGGCCAGGCCTCCCGCACCCTCGCCTGGGGACGGTCGTACGGCGGCCTGGTCACCACGGCGATAGCCGAACGCCACCCGGACGCGATCGACGGCTCGCTGTCCATGTGCGGCCTGGTCCACGGCGGCGTCGCCAACTGGAACAACACCCTCGACCCGGTGTTCGCCCTCAAGACGCTCCTCGGCTCCGACGTCCCGCTGGTGAACCTCCCGACCCAGCAGGCAGCCACCGACGCGGCGAACACCCTGACCGCCACGGTCGACTCCGCCCAGTCGTCGGCCGAGGGCCGGGCCCGTATCGCCCTCGCCGCCGCCCTGCACAACATCCCGGTCTGGAACGCCCCGACCCAGACCCGCCCCGCCGCCACCGACTGGGACGCACAGCAGGCCAACCAGTACGACGCCGTCAAGGGCCTGCTGAAGATCGCCGCCTTCAACCGGCGTCAGGAGGCCGAGGTCCGCGCGGGCGGCAACATGTCCTGGAACACCGGCATCGACTACGCACGGCTGCTCGGGAAGTCCTCGGTCCGCAAGGAGGTCACCGAGCTGTACAAGAAGGCCGGCCTCTCCCTCGGCAAGGACCTCGCCGCGCTGAACAAGGCCCCACGCATCAGCGCCGACCCGGCCGCAGTCGCCTGGATGAGCAGCACCAGCAGCTTCACCGGCAAGCTGGTCAAGCCCCAGCTCTCCATCCACACCATCGGCGACCCCCTGGTCCCCGTCCAGACGGAGAGCGCCCTGAAGCGGGCGGTCACCGCCGCCGGCTCCGCCTCCCTGCTCCGCCAGGCCTACGTCGACAACGCCGGTCACTGCACCTTCAGCACCGCCGAACAACTCGCCGCCCTCCACACCCTGGAGGACCGCGTGAACACCGGCCACTGGCAGGGCACCGACCCGGCGTCCCTCAACGCCCGCGCCACCGAGGCCGATCCCACCACCCCCACCCGCTACGTCACGTACCGCCCCACCCCCTACCTGCGCCCGTACGACCTTGCCCACCCCGCCGACCGCCGATGACCTCGGACGACCGCCCGCCGCACGACCGGCGGGCGGTCGTACCCTTGCCCCCGTGGACGACGACATCCTGGACACCGTGGACGGGCCGCAGCCGCGCCCGCAGTCGCTCATGCTCGCCTTCTTCGGCAACCACGTCCTCGAAGAGGGCGAGCTGGGTGTCTACTCGGGCAGCATCATCGACGTACTGGGCCGCGTCGGCGTCGGCGAACAGGCCGTGCGTTCCACGCTGACCCGGATGGTCAACCGGGGTCTGCTGCAACGTCAGCGCGAGGGCCGCAAGATGTTCTTCGGCCTGACCCCGCAGGCCACCCGCGTCCTCATCGACGGCCGTACCCGCATCTGGCAGCAGGGCGCCGTCAACGACGACTGGGACGGTTCCTGGACCCTGCTCGGCTTCTCCCTGCCCGACTCCTGGAAGCGCCAGCGCCACGACCTGCGCTCACGGCTGGCCTGGTCGGGATTCGGCGCGCTGTACAGCGGACTGTGGATCGCCCCGGGACATGTGGACGTCTCCGCGGTCGTGGCCGAACTGGGCCTCACCGCCCACGTGAAGATCTTCCACGCGCAGGCCGCCGAGGTGACCGACATCGCGCAGATGATCCGCGACACCTGGGACCTGGAGTCCATCGCCGCCCGCTACGTCACCTTCGACCAGCGCTGGAGCGCCCACCTGGGCAACGGCCCCGACACCGACCCGATCGGCACCCGGCTGCGCCTGGTCAGCGAGTGGCTGTGGACCATCCGCACGGACCCGCGCCTCCCCGCCCGCCATCTGCCTCCTGCCTGGCCGGCCCGCACCGCGCAGGAGACCTTCCACCGGGTCGCGGAACAGACCCACCCGGCCCTGACGGCGGCACGCACGGCACTGGAGACGAGACCCCTGCACCGGCAGCCCGCCCCGGACCCGGCTCCCACAGCCACCGCACGCCCGTAGGGGATGAACACCCCGGTGCCGCCCCGCGGTCATCCGGCGTTCACGTCGCCCGCGAACGATGCGCGCATGAGACGTGTCACCCCCGCCCTGGCCACCGCAGGGCTCGCCGCCCTCCTCGCGGTCGCCGCGTTCCCCGCGCAGGCCGTGTCCGAGCACCGGAGCGACAGCGACAGCTACGGGACGAAGGCTCCCTACGAGCCCCGGCAGAACCCCCGTACCTACCAGAAGGCGCCCGCCGGTTTCGTCCCCGTGTTCACGGAGAACGTCTCCCGGCACGGCTCCCGCGCCGCGACCGACAGCGAGGACGGCGACCTGGTGCTCGCCCTGCTGGAGAAGGCGCGGGCGGCGAACGGACTCACCGCGAAGGGCCGGGAGTTCGGCCCGAAGGTACAGGCGCTCCAGAGCGCCATGAGCGGTGTCGGCTACGGCGACCTCAGCGGCCGCGGCAAGCAGGAACTCCGGGACACGGCCACCCGCCTGGCACAGCGGCTGCCCGCTCTCTTCGCCACGATCGCGAAGAAGGGCGAGAGGATCGACGTCGTCAGCTCGGGCCAGGGCCGAGCCGTGGACAGCGCGAACATCTACGCCGGGACCCTCGCGGAGAAGGACCCGCAGCTCAAGCCGCTCATCAGCGCCACCCGCACGGACGTCGACCTGCTGTACTTCCACAAGGCGGCCGGCGGCAAGGCGTACCGGGACTACATCGCGAACGACCAGCGCCTCGCGGACACCCTCCACAGCATCACCGACCAGCCGAGGACCCACAGCGCGGCCCGCAGCGTACTGAGGAAGCTCCTGCGTACGTCCTTCGTCGACACGCTCTCCGCCGACGACCAGGTGGCCGCGGCCCAGGCCGTCTACAACCTGTACGCGATCGCTCCCGCCATGCGCGAGGAGAGCCCCGGCGGCCGGGGCTGGGGCCTGGAGAAGTTCCTCTCGAAGCGGGACGCCGACTGGTTCGGCTACCTCGGCGACGCCGAGGACTTCTACGAGAAGGGCCCCGGCTTCGCCGACAGCGACATCACGTACAAGATGGCGGGCGTCCTGCTCGACGACCTGTTCAAGCAGGTGGAGGCCAAGCGATCCGGCACCGGCGACCTGGGCGCCGAACTCCGCTTCACACACGCCGAGGAGATCATCCCGCTGGCCGCGCTGATGGGCCTGCCGGGCAGCACCCGGGGCGTCACGGCCGCGAAGCCGTACACGTACGCCACCAACGCCTGGCGCGGTGCCGCCGTGGCCCCGCTCGGCGCGAACATCCAGTGGGACCTGTACCGCAGGGGCAACGTCTACCTGGTCCGCATGCTCTACAACGAGAAGGAGACGGCCTTCAAGCGGGCCTGCAGGCCTGTCTCGAAGGGCAGCAAGTTCTACGACCTGAACGAACTGGAGCGCTGCTTCGGCAGAACGGCGAACTGACCGGCCCGCCTCCGCCGTCGAGATCCGCTGCGGTACGGCAGCACCCTGGGCCCGTGGCCATTTCGCACTCCAGGGGCATGGGGTTGCCGTACCCGCGGATGCCGTACCGGCGACGGCGGGTGCAAGGGCCGTGGACGGTGGACGGCGGACGGCCGGGCGGTGAGACGACGGGGGCCAGGTCGGCGGACGGCAGGGCCGCAGGCGGCCGGTGGCCGGTGGCCGGGCCACGCCGGATGTCCGGCCCGGGGTTCAACGGCCGGGGGCGTCCCCGCCGACCGTGAACCCGATGACCGTGCCGCCCCCGTCGCGGGGGAACGCGAACGGCGCTCCTCCGTGGGACAGCGCCACCTCCCGCACGATCGACAGCCCGAGCCCCGACCCCGGCAACGACCGGGCGTCCGCCGCCCGGTAGAACCGGTCGAAGACCCGCACCAGGTCGGCATCGGTGATCCCCGGCCCCCGGTCCAGCACCTCCACCCGCACCGGCCCGGCCGCGGTGATCCCGGAGACGGAGATCTCGATCGGCTCGGTGCCGTCCCTGTCGAACTTGGCCGCGTTCTCCACGAGGTTCGAGATCGCCCGCTGCAGCATGCCCGGCCGCCCGTCGGTGGTCGTGAAATCGCCCGCGTGCACGACGACCTCCCGGCCCGTGCGCCGCCGGGCGAGTCCGGCCACCTCCTCGGCGACGTCGGCGAGGTCCACCCGCTGGGGCGGCTCGTTGTCCGCCTGCCCCGCCGCGAGGTCGACCAGCTCGTTGACCAGATCGGTCAGCTCCCGGGCCTCCTGCGTGAGGTCGGCGACCAGTTCGTCACGGGTGGCGGGCGGCAGCTCGTCGATGCGGCGCAGCAGCGAGATGTTGGTGCGCAACGACGTCAACGGCGTCCGCAGCTCGTGTCCCGCGTCCTGCACGAGCCGCCGCTGGTCCTCCTCGGACTGCGCGAGCCGCCCCAGCATCCGGTCGAAGGCCCGCCCGAGCCGCCCCACCTCGTCGTAGCCGGTGACCGGCACCTCGATGCCGAGCCTCCGGGTCCGCGCGACATCCTCCGCGGCGGACGTGAGGATCACCAGCCGCCGGGTGATCCGCCGGGCCAGCCACCATCCGAACAGCCCGGCCCCCACCACCACCGCGACCATGAGCAGAAACGTCCGCTGCTGCAGCGCCCGCAGCAGGTCCTCGGTGTCACTGAACTCCTGGGCGACCTGCACGGCACCCCGCCCACCGCCGAGCGAGACGGTGGCGATCCGGTAGACGTCGCTGCCGACCGAGACCTCTTTGTGCAGCACCATCCGCCCCGCCGTTTCGGCGACCGCGATCCGCCGGTCACCGGAGATCACCGGCAGCGCGGGACGCCCCGGGTCGGCGACGGCCCCGGAGGGCCCCAGCACCTGCACGTCCGTCCGGGCGGGCCGTACGAGGTCGTGGCCCGGCGCCGAGGACGAGAAGTCCTCCGGCGTCATCCGGTGCTGGCTCACCTCGTCCCGCAGATCCTGCACGACCTGGTCGAACACGGACTCCTGGTCCACCCGCACCAGCCGGGCGGCGGCGTTGTAGGACAGCACACCGACCAGGACGGTCACCGCGGCCGTCACCACGGCGAAGGACACGGCGAACGTGGTCCGCAGGGACAGCAGCCGGGGCCGGGGCCGGGCCCACAGCCGGGCCAGCCGCCCCACTCAGTCCTCCCGGAGCACGTAACCCACGCCACGCACCGTGTGGATCAGCTGCGGCATGCCGGGGTCGTCGAGCTTGCGGCGCAGGTAGCCGACGTACACGGCGAGGTTCTTGGAGCCGGGCCCGAAGTCGTAGCCCCAGATCCGGTCGTAGATGGTCGAGTGGTCCAGCACGATGCCCGCGTTGCGCACGAGCAGCTCCAGCAGCTCGAACTCGGTACGGGTGAGCTCCAGCTCGCGCGTCCCGCGCCAGGCGCGCCTGGCCTGGATGTCCATGCGCAGGCCTGCCGCCTCGATCCGTCCCTGGGGCAGATCGGGCACGGCTGTCCTCGGCGCGACGCCCGCCGGGGCCATGCCCTCCGGGCTGGTGCGCCGCAGCAGGGCGCGCAGCCGGGCGAAGACCTCCTCGACGTCGAACGGCTTGACCACGTAGTCGTCGGCGCCCGCGTCCAGACCGGCGATCCGGTCGTGGGTCTCCACGAGCGCCGTCAACATCAGGATCGGCGTCCGGTCGCCCTCGGCACGCAGCACCCGGCAGACCTGGAGTCCGTCGATGCCGGGCATCATCACGTCGAGGACGAGCACGTCCGGGGGCGTCTTGTGGGCCTGCGCCAGTGCCTCGACGCCGTCGGCGACCGCGGTGACCTGGTAGCCCTCCAGGGTCAGGGCGCGTTCCAGGGCATGGCGGATGGCGCGGTCGTCTTCGGCGAGCAGCACATTTGGGGGCACGGACCCAGTCTGCCAAGGCCTGTGGCGGTTGGCCGAGGTGAGCAGTCCCGCAGCCACCCTTCTTACTGGCCTCTCACCGTGACGGCCCAGTACCGGGGGGTGTTTCCCCTCAGTACCGGGCCGTCGGGCTCAGACCCGCAGCGCCGCCAGCCGCTCCTCGAACGGCACCACCTCGGCGAACCCGCCGCCCGCGCCCGGAGTGCGCGCGGCCGGCGGCCGCCCCGCCGACAGCCCGGTCATCAGCCGCGCCAGTTCCCCGGCGGCCCGCTCGATCCGCCCGTCCAGCCCCTCGGCGCCCCAGTCCTCCGAGGCCGCGTACACGCCGGTCGGCACGACGACGGCCTTCAGATGGGCGAAGAGCGGCCGCAGCGCGTGGTCCAGCACGAGGGAGTGCCGGGCCGTCCCGCCGGTCGCCGCGATCAGCACCGGCTTCCCGGCCAGCGCGTCCGGCTCCAGCACATCGAAGAACGACTTGAACAGCCCGCTGTACGACGCCGAGAACACGGGCGTGACGACGATCAGCCCATCGGCCCCGGTCACCGCCTCCTGAGCGGCGGCCAGCGCACGGCCCGCGAACCCGTTGGTGAAGTTGTGCGCGATGTCGACGGCGAGTTCCCGCAGCTCAACGACGTGCACCTCCACCGCACCCTCGGCCGCCCGTCCCACGGCCGCGGCCAGCCGGTCCCCCAGCAGCCGTGTGGACGAGGGCACGCTCAGCCCCGCGGAGACGACGACGAGCTTCATACGGCGGCCTCCTTGCGGGCGGCGGTGAGCAGGGAAGCGTGGGTGGGAGCGTCCGGCACCCCGGCCGGCCGGCCCACCGCGAACTCCTTGCGCAGCACGGGCACGACCTCCTCGCCGAGCATGTCGAGCTGCTCCAGGACGGTCTTCAGGGGCAGTCCGGCGTGGTCCACGAGGAACAGCTGGCGCTGGTAGTCCCCGGCGTACTCGCGGAACTTCAGCGTCTTCTCGATGACCTGCTCGGGGGAGCCCACGGTCAGCGGGGTCTGGTCGGTGAAGTCCTCCAGGGAGGGCCCGTGCCCGTACACGGGGGCGACGTCGAAGTAGGGGCGGAACTCGCGCACCGCGTCCTGGGAGTTCTTCCGCATGAACACCTGACCGCCGAGCCCGACGATCGCCTGCTCGGCCGTTCCGTGCCCGTAGTGGGCGTACCGGGCGCGGTACAGCTCGACCATCTGCTTGGTGTGGTCGGCCGGCCAGAAGATGTTGTTGTGGAAGAACCCGTCGCCGTAGTAGGCGGCCTGCTCGGCTATCTCGGGCGAGCGGATCGAGCCGTGCCAGACGAAGGGTGCGACCCCGTCCAGCGGCCGGGGCGTGGACGTGAAGCCCTGGAGCGGGGTCCGGAACTTCCCCTCCCAGTCGACGACGTCCTCGCGCCACAGCCTCCGCAGCAGCGCGTAGTTCTCGATCGCCAGGTTGATGCCCTGGCGGATGTCCTGCCCGAACCACGGATACACCGGCCCGGTGTTGCCGCGGCCCATCATGAGGTCCACCCGGCCGTCGGCCAGGTGCTGGAGCATCGCGAAGTCCTCGGCGATCTTCACCGGGTCGTTGGTGGTGATCAGCGTGGTGGAGGTGGAGAGGACCAGCTTCTCGGTCCGCGCCGCGATGTACCCGAGCATGGTCGTCGGCGACGACGGCACGAAGGGCGGGTTGTGGTGCTCACCGGTCGCGAAGACGTCGAGCCCGACCTCCTCGGCCTTCAGCGCGATGGCGACCATGGCCTTGATGCGCTCGCGCTCGGTCGGCGTACGGCCCGTCGTCGGGTCCGGCGTGACATCACCGACGCTGAAGATCCCGAACTGCATGGTCGCTCACCCTCCAGGTTGTTGACGGTTAAACTATAACCGCATGCCCGGAGAACGAAGACCCGTCCTCGCCTATTCCGCAACGGCGTCCGGCGCATGCCGGACGCCCCGCGACGAAAGCACCTGTGATCACCGTGCGGCCGGCACGCGCACGGTCGACCCCCGCCACCGCCCGCCGTGCGCCCCTGCGGCCCGCCTCAGAAGTAGTACTCGTCCCCGCTGTCCAGGACGAGCACCCGCTGCCGGTCGTTCTCCCGGTTCCGGTCCACCGTGCCGCCGTTCCACACCGTGTCGATCTCCAGCAGCACCTCCGACGGCACCCCCAGCAACCGCACCCGCATCTGCACCCGCTCCCCCACCTCGTCCGCGGCCAGCGCCCCCACCCGGCACAGCACCACCCGCTCCTCCGCCCGCGCACACCCGTCCGGCAGCGTCTGCCGGTCCACCAGCGGCTCGGACCACCTCAACCGCACCGTCGCGTCCGGTACGGCGGCGGGCCCGTGGTTGCGCGGCGTGAACCGTACGTCCACCCGCCCACCGGACATGGACGCGGCCCCGTGATACGCCAGATCCGCCTCGGGCCCCCCGACGGCGACCGCCGTACCCCCACCCACCACCGCGACAACCGCAACCGCAGCCACCGCACCCCGCACCGCAGACACCCGCATGCCACCCACTCCTCGCTCCAGCCGCCCGAACCGCCGTGGTCGCATGGATGTATCCCACGTACGGCGCACGACAGGCGCCCTCCATCAGGTGACTCGGGCCCCGGCGACCCGGCATGCGAAGCTGACCGGCATGTTCGTAGCCCGCTCCGCCGCCCTCTTCGTCGTGGCCGCCCTCTTCGAGATCGGCGGCGCCTGGCTGGTCTGGCAGGGCGTACGGGAGCACCGCGGCTGGATGTGGACCGCGGGCGGAGTCCTCGCCCTCGGCGCCTACGGGTTCGTCGCCACCTTCCAGCCCGACGCCCACTTCGGCCGCATCCTCGCCGCGTACGGCGGCATCTTCGTGGCCGGCTCGATCCTCTGGGGCATGGCAGCGGACGGCTACCGCCCCGACCGCTGGGACATCGCGGGCGCGCTGATCTGCCTCGCGGGCATGGCCGTGATCATGTACGCCCCGCGCGGCGACTGACAGGCCCGGCGGGCCCGTGCCACGGACCGGCTCCGGGCGCGGCCACGAAGATGCCTATCCTGACGGGAAGCCCGTCACCCGAACGTCCGAGGAGCAGCCCATGGCCCCCGCCGCACCGTCCGCCGCCTCCCGCATCGCCGTCGTCACCGGTGCGAGCAGCGGAATCGGCGCGGCGACCGCCCGGCAGCTCGCCGCGGCCGGCTACCGCGTCGTCCTGACCGCCCGCCGCAAGGACCGTATCGAGGCGCTCGCCGAGGAGATCAACACGGCGGGCCACCAGGCGACGGCCTACCCGCTGGACGTGACGGACCGGGCCGCGGTCGACGAGTTCGCCTCCGCCTTCAAGACGATCGGCGTCCTCGTCAACAACGCCGGCGGAGCCCTCGGCGCCGACCCGGTCGCGACCGGTGACCCGGCCGACTGGCGCACGATGTACGAGACGAACGTCATCGGCACCCTGAACCTCACCCAGGCCCTGCTCCCCAAGCTCGACGCGAGCGGCGACGGCACGATCGTCGTCGTCTCCTCCACGGCGGGCCACGGCACCTACGAGGGCGGCGGCGGCTATGTCGCCGCCAAGCACGGCACCCACGTCCTCGCCGAGACCCTCCGCCTGGAGATCGTCGGCCGCCCGGTCCGCGTCATCGAGATCGCACCCGGCATGGTCAGGACCGACGAGTTCGCCCTGACCCGCTTCGGCGGCGACCAGGAGAAGGCCGCGAAGGTCTACCAGGGGGTGGCCGAACCCCTCACGGCCGACGACGTGGCCGACACCATCACCTGGGCGGTCACCCGCCCCAGCCACGTCAACGTCGACCTCCTGGTCCTGCGCCCCCGCGCCCAGGCCTCCAACACCAAGGTCCACCGAGACCTGTGAGCGGACCCGAGAAGGACAGGAAGGACCCCCACGACGAACGCCACATGTGGTGGTGGCTCGCCTACTTCCTCTTCGGCATCCACATCGTCGCCTTCGTCATGATCTACGCGGTCATGCACGCCCCGAAGTGAGCGGAAAACAAAGGGCGTTGCGACGCCCTCACTGCTAACTTACGAGCGAGACCGTGACGACACCGCGAGGAGGTGAGACCCATGAACGCTGTATCCCTGTGGGTGCTCCCCCCGGCTTCACGGTCCGGCGACTGACATCAGGTGTCGCCGGGAGCGCCTCGACAAAGGCACTCCCGAAAGGCCACACCAATGAACAACGACATCCGCGAACGCGACTTCACCGTAGGTGAGGTCCCCGGCGTTCTCTGGTCCCCCGCATCCGCCCCCGAGGGCGCTCCCCTGATCCTGATGGGCCACGGCGGCGGCAACCACAAGAAGTCCCCGGCCATGACAGGCCGCGCCGAACTCCTGGTGACCGCCGGCTTCCACGTCGCCGTCATCGACGCCCCCGGCCACGGCGACCGTCCGCGCAGCGCACACGACGAAAAGGAGATCGCTGAGCTCTACCGGGCCCGCGAGGCAGGCGAACCGGAGGGCCCGATCGTCGTCCGCTACAACGCGCACCTGGCGGAACTCGCCGTACCGGAATGGCAGTCGACCCTGGACACCCTCCAGAAACTCCCGGAGATCGGCCCGGACGCCCCGGTCGGCTACTACGGCATCAACATGGGCACGGCCATCGGAGTCCCCTTCGTCGCGGCCGAACCCCGCATCAGGGCAGCGGTCTTCGGCCAGCACTGGCCCGACGCCCTCACCGAACACGCGCGACGGATCACCGTCCCGGTCGAGTTCGCCATGCAGTGGCACGACGAGCACATCCCCCGCGAATCCGCCCTGGCCCTGTTCGACGCGTTCGCCTCAAAGGAGAAAACCCTCCACGCCAACGCAGGCACCCACAAGGAACTCCCCCGCTTCGAGGCAAACAGCGCGGTCCACTTCTTCGTCCGCCATCTGACCGCCTGACCCGGCAGTGACAAGTGAGGCCCCCGGTTTCCGCCGGGGGCCTCACCCGTCACAGCTCAGCCCTTCACACACACGACCTGCTTCAGCTTCGCCACGACCTCCACCAGGTCCCGCTGCTGGTCGATGACCTGGTCGATCGACTTGTAGGCACCCGGGATCTCGTCCACGACGCCGGAGTCCTTACGGCACTCCACGCCCCGCGTCTGCTCCTCCAGGTCCCGTGTCGAGAACCGCCGCTTGGCCGCGCTGCGGCTCATTCGCCGACCCGCCCCGTGGGAGGCCGAGTTGAAGGCCTTCTCGTTGCCGAGGCCCTTCACGATGTACGAGCCGGTACCCATCGAGCCGGGGATGATGCCGTACTCCCCGGCGCGGGCGCTGATCGCTCCCTTGCGGGTGACGAGCAGGTCCATGCCCTCGTACCGCTCGCGGCTCACGTAGTTGTGATGGCAGCTCACCTCGGGCTCGAAGGCCACCTTCGCCTTCTTGAACTCCTTGCGGAGCACGTCCTTGAAGAGGGCCATCATGATCGACCGGTTGTACTTGGCGTACTCCTGGGCCCAGTAGAGGTCGTTCTGGTAGGCCGCCATCTGCGGGGTGTCCGCGATGAAGACCGCGAGGTCCCGGTCGATCAGCCCCTGGTTGTGCGACAGCTTCTGGGCGATGCCGATGTGGTGTTCGGCCAGTTCCTTGCCGATGTTCCGGGAACCGGAGTGCAGCATGAGCCAGATCGATCCGTCATCACTAATGCACACTTCTGCGAAGTGATTTCCGGATCCGAGCGTTCCCATCTGCTTTTCTGCACGATCATGACGGAATTTGACCGCCTCCGCCACCCCGTCGAACCGCCCCCAGAAGTCGTCCCACCCCCCGGTCGCGAACCCGTGCAGTCGTCCCGGCTCGACGGGGCTGTCGTGCATGCCCCGCCCCACCGGGATCGCCTGCTCGATCTTCGACCTGAGCCGGGACAGGTCCCCCGGCAGATCGTTCGCCGTGAGCGACGTCTTCACCGCCGACATCCCGCAGCCGATGTCCACACCCACCGCCGCAGGGCACACCGCACCCTGCATCGCGATGACGGAGCCGACCGTCGCGCCCTTGCCGTAGTGGACGTCCGGCATGACGGCGAGGCCCTTGATCCACGGCAGGGTCGCGACGTTGCGCAGCTGCTGCAGGGCGCCGTCCTCGACGCTCGCCGGGTCGGTCCACATTCTGATCGGGACCTTGGCGCCCGACATCTCCACGTACGACATTTCGTCCTCTATCCCCCGGAAACAAACAGAAGTCTCATAGCGCAAAACCGGCGCCAAGATCGACGTATGGGACGACGGACCGGCGTTCACGGCAGTGCGTGCGATACACATTGTCCTCAGGGGACGCCCCCGTGCGGCAAGTGATTAACCTGCGGGGACACTGTGATCCCCACGAGTCGGAGACATTCCGAGAGGAGCCCCACCGTGCAGCGGAAGGCCTACGTACCCGGCGTCGCCGCCCTCCTCGCGGCGCTGTTGGCCGGCTGCACCGGCAGCTCGGGCAACGACGGCACGACGGACGACGCGAACCCCGGCGACGCGGGCACCGCCACCTCTGTCGCCCAGCCCGGCAAGTACGGCACGCTCCCGGAGCCCTGCGGTGCGGTCGGTCAGAGCAGCCTGGACGTGCTGCTGCCCGGTATCAAGGAGATCACCGACGCGAACCAGCGCACCCTGGCCTACGAGGGCGACGCGACGCTGACCTACGACACGGACCGCAAGGTGGGCTGCCGTTGGAAGGTCGAGGCCGCGGACGCCACCGAGTACCTGTCGGTCGACTTCGAGCGTGTGGTGTCGTACGACAACGCGGTCAGCGACGACAGTCAGGCGCAGCAGATCTTCGCGCAGATCGAGGACAAGGCGGATCTGCCGGTGACGGCGACGTCGAGTGCCGTTTCGGATGTGGAGGAGAGCGGCACGAGCAGTGCGTCGGCGAGTCCGACGGCGTCCTCGTCGCCCACGGCCGGTGGGTCGGCCTCCTCTTCGCCGAGTGGTTCGTCCTCCGGGACTCCGTCCGATCTGCAGCCCCGTCTGCTGGACGATCTCGGCGACGAGGCGTTCCTGGACGACGTGTTGAGCGGGTCCGGTTCGACGGCTCAGCAGCGCAAGGTGACTGTGGCGTTCCGCACGTCCAACGTGATCGTGACGATCGAGTACGAGGAGCAGCCGACGTCGGTCGGCGTCACGCCGGACAGCAAGGAAATGCAGGACAACGCCCGGAAACTGGCTTCTCAGCTGGCCGGGTCGCTGTCCGGTTGAGGGCTCTCCACACTCCTTTCACCTGTGCGCACCAAGGATTCGAAGCTGGACCTCACAGGTTCCTCACCGCGTACGGTGGCCCCTCGGACCCGATCCGACGGCAGGAACCACAAGCGTCATGAGTGAAGGAACCATGCAGCGACGAGCAGAGCGTGACCAGGGTGCCCAGCGAGCGAAGCGTTTTCACCGCGTCCTTGTTGGCGTGGCCGCAGTCCCCGTGATGCTGATCGCAGCCGGCTGCTCCTCCGACTCCGGCAGCGACAGCGGCAGCGGCAGCTCCGCCGACGGCAAGGTCGCGGACGGTGGCGCTTCGGCGTCGGCTTCCGTGAGTGCCGCGCCCACGGTGCAGGCGGCGGCGTACAAGTCACTTCCCGAGTCGTGCGGGGTGTTGTCGGCGAAGACGTTGAAGTCGCTGGTCCCGGAGGCTCCGAAGTCGGGCAAGAAGGGCACGTCGGAGGCGGGGACGCGCGGGAGTTGTTCCTGGAGCAGCCTCGACAACAACGGTGTGAAGGGTTCCCAGTTCCGCTGGCTGAACGTGTCGTTGCTCCGCTTCGAGTCGGACACTTCGCGCGGTACGGGTGAGACGCAGGCGCAGAAGTACTACGAGCAGCAGATCCAGGATGCCCAGTCGGTGGCCGGTGCGAAGAACACCAAGTCGCAGGCGGTGTCGGGCGCGGGTGACGCGGCGACGCTGGTGCGGTACGACCTGAAGAAGAAGGAAGGCTCCTTCAAGCAGCAGACGGTCGTCACGCGCGTGGAGAACGTCGTGGTCACGGTCGACTACAACGGCGCGGGTCTGGCGGGTGAGAAGGCGCCGGGTGCGGATGCTCTCGCGAAGCTGGCGGAGAAGGCCGCGAGCGAGGTGGTGGCCTCGGTGTCGGCGGCGAACGGCAAGGGTGCGGTGAGTCCGGCGCCGTCGACGTCGCCTTCCAAGTCCGCGTCGAAGTCCGCGTCCCCTTCCGCGTCCCCGTCGAAGTCGGCACCGGCGTCGAAGTCCGCGTCTCCGTCCAAGTCGGCCGCGAAGAAGAGCTGAAGCAGAGCTGACGGCCTGTACCGGCCACCCGTGCGCAGCACATATGTGCCACTCTGTTGCGCGCAACAACACGTACGGCGAGGGGAGTACGGGTGTCCGCGCCCATGCAGCTGACTCGAACACACCGCATGCTCATCGGCGTGGTCGTGTTCGGTGCCGTGATCATCGCAGGCATCGGCTTCGCGGGGTCCTATGCGGCCGTCCGTGAGCTCGCCCTCAAAAAGGGCTTCGGGAACTTCAGTTATGTCTTCCCGATCGGTATCGACGCGGGTATCTGTGTCCTGCTGGCCCTGGACCTGCTGCTGACGTGGATCCGCATACCGTTCCCGCTGCTGCGTCAGACGGCCTGGCTGCTGACGGCGGCGACGATCGCCTTCAACGGCGCGGCGGCCTGGCCGGATCCGCTGGGCACGGGCATGCACGCGGTGATCCCGGTGCTGTTCGTGGTGGCGGTGGAGGCGGCCCGTCACGCGATCGGCCGGATGGCGGACATCACGGCGGACAAGCACATGGAGGGCGTACGGCTCACCCGCTGGCTGCTCTCTCCGGTGCCCACGTTCCTGTTGTGGCGTCGGATGAAGCTGTGGGAGCTGCGTTCCTACGAGCAGGTCATCAAGCTGGAGCAGGAGCGTCTGGTGTACCGGGCCCGTCTGCACTCCCGTTTCGGCCGTGCCTGGCGCCGCAAGGCTCCGGTGGAGAGCCTGATGCCGCTCCGTCTGGCGCGTTACGGGGTCCCGCTGGCGGAGACGGCCCCGGCGGGTCTGGCGGCGGCCGGTATCGAGCCGGCGCTGCTGCCTCCGGTGCACCGGACCGCCGTGGACGCGGCCGGGACCTCGGGTCCCCGTGCCGTCGAGGCGTCGCCCGTGCCCCCGAGGGCCGTGCCCTACGACGAGCAGCGCCCCGGACCCGACAACGCGCCCGAGGCGTTCGATCCGGAGCAGAGCCCTTGGTTCGAGGCGCCCAGGCAGGTCGAGTACCAGGGGGGCTACAACCCCAACTACGACCCGCAGGAGCAGTACGAGAGCTGGTACGAGGAGCAGCTGGAGGCGGAGCAGTACGAGCTCCAGCAGATCCAGTACGAGGAGCCGCCCGGGCAGCCCGGCCCGAACCCGGTTCCGAGTCCCTCGATGGAGGAGACGGGCAGCTTCCGCATCCCGGTGGCCGGTGGCCGTACCCGTGAGATGGGTGAGGGTGGTGGTCCCCCGGAGCCGACCGAGGAGGACTTCTACCAGGTGTTCAAGAAGTCGATAGACGGCAGCTATCCCTCTCCCGGCCAGCTCAGGGGTGATGTGGAGGCGACGTTCGGTACGGCGCTTCCCCAGCGTGAGGCCGAGCGCATGGTCAAGCGGTTCACCAACCGTCACACGGCGGAACTGCAGGAGGACCACATCGCCTGAGGCAGGCGAAGCTGGCATGTGAAAGGGGCCCCCGTCCGCGGACGGGGGCCCCTTTCACATGCCGTCTGTCACTGTCCGAGCAGCGCCCGGACCCGTTCCTGTCCCACGGCGAGCAGCAGTGTGGGCAGTCGCGGTCCGGTGTCCCGCGAGACCAGCAGCTGGTACAGCAGGGCGAAGAACGTGCGCTGGGCGGTCTTGATCTCGGCCGGCAGTTCCTTGGGGGTCGCGTCGGCGGAGAACCCGGCCTGCACCTTGGGCACGCCGTAGACGAGGTGGGTGAGCCCGTCGAGCGACCAGTTCGCGGCGAGCCCGTCCAGCAGCAGCCGGAGCGACTGCTGGGTGGCCTCGTCGAGGGACTTCAGCAGCTCGGCGTCGGCCTCCTCGCGCACGATGGTCCGCTGGTCGGCGGGCACCTGGGTGTTGATCCACGCCTCGGCCTTGTCGTACCGCGGCCGGACCTCGTCCAGTGCGCCCAGCGGGTGCGAGGGGTCCAGTTCGCTGAGGATCCGCAGCGCCTGGTCGCCGTGTCCGGCGGTGATGTCGGCGACGGACGCGAGCGTCCGGTACGGCAGGGGACGGGGCGTGGTCGGCAGCGCGCCGCCCGCGGTGCGTACCGCGCGGGAGTGCGCGGCGACGTCGGCCGGGAGAGCGGCCCCCTCGGCGACCTTGGCGTCGAGCTTGTCCCACTCGTCGTAGAGGCGCTGGATCTCCTGGTCGAAGGCGATCTTGAAGGACTGGTTGGGCCTGCGGCGGGCGTAGAGCCAGCGCAGCAGCTGCGGTTCCATGATCTTCAGGGCGTCGCCGGGGGTGGGGACCCCGCCCTTGGAGGACGACATCTTGGCCATCCCGGAGATCCCGACGAACGCGTACATCGGCCCGATGGGCTGCTTGCCGCCGAAGATCCCGACGATCTGTCCGCCGACCTGGAAGGAGGACCCGGGAGAGGAGTGGTCGACGCCGGAGGGCTCGAAGACGACACCCTCGTAGGCCCACCGCATGGGCCAGTCGACCTTCCAGACCAGCTTGCCGCGGTTGAACTCGTTCAGCCGGACGGTCTCGGCGAACCCGCAGGCGTTGCAGGTGTACGACAGCTCGGTCGTGCCGTCGTCGTAGGAGGTGACGGTGGTGAGGTCCTTCTCGCAGTTGCCGCAGTAGGGCTTGTACGGGAAGTACCCGGCGGAGCCGGAGGACCCGTCGTCCTCAGCGGCCGCGCCGGACCCCTCGGCGGCCTCGACCTCTGCCTCGTCGACGGGCTTCTGCTGCTTCTTCCCGGCGGCCGGGGCCTTCTTGGTCCGGTACTGGTCGAGGATCGCGTCGATGTCCCCGCGGTGCGCCATGGCGTGCAGGATCTGCTCGCGGTAGACGCCGGAGGTGTACTGCGCGGTCTGGCTGATCCCGTCGAACTCGACGCCGAGTTCGGCGAGCGCGTCGACCATGGCGGCCTTGAAGTGCTCGGCCCAGTTCGGGTACGACGACCCCTTCGGCGCGGGCACGGAGGTCAGCGGCTTGCCGATGTGCTCGGCCCACGAGTCGTCGATCCCGGTGATCCCGGCGGGCACCTTGCGGTACCGGTCGTAGTCGTCCCAGGAGATGAGGTGCCGCACCTGGAGTCCCCGGCGCCGGATCTCGTCGGCGACGAGGTGGGGCGTCATGACCTCGCGCAGGTTGCCCAGGTGGATCGGGCCGGACGGGGACAGCCCGGAGGCGACGACCACGGGTTTGCCGGGGGCCCGACGCTCCGACTCCTCGATGACCTCATCCGCGAAACGGGAGACCCAGTCGGTGGTCTCGGTGCTCTGACCCACGATCGGCACGTCCTTCTTTCTGGCTTGGGCAGCGTGAAAGGGCTGCGCCCTCAGTCTAGGCGGCGCAGCCGCCTGCCTGGGGGCGCGGGGAACTGCGCGACCGGCCCCCACCGGCCCGCGGCCAAAAAAACCGCTACACCCCCCATGGGATACTGACCGTGTCCATCTGATCCCCCGAGGAGAACGGCACCCACTCCCATGGCCCCGGTCACGCCCCTCAGCGACGCCGTCAACCAGCACCTCACCTCCGCCATCTCCGCCACCCTGCCGGAGGCACCCGCGGACCCCCTGCTGCGACGTAGCGACCGGGCCGACTTCCAGGCGAACGGCATCCTGGCGCTCGCCAAGAAGGCCAAGGCGAACCCGAGGGACCTGGCGGCGCAGGTCGTCTCCCGGATCACCACCGGTGACCTGATCAAGGACATCGAGGTCTCCGGCCCCGGCTTCCTGAACGTGACGCTGACCGACAGGGCGATCACGGAGAACCTCGCGGCCCGGTACGCCGACGCGGACAGGTTGGGCGTCCCCCTCGCGGAGCGGCCCGGCACCACGGTCGTCGACTACGCCCAGCCGAACGTGGCGAAGGAGATGCACGTCGGCCACCTGCGGTCCGCGGTGATCGGCGACGCGCTGCGCGCGATGCTCGACTTCACCGGCGAGAAGACGATCGGCCGGCATCACATCGGCGACTGGGGCACCCAGTTCGGCATGCTGATCCAGTACCTGTTCGAGAACCCCGGTGAGCTGGCCCCGGCTCAGGAAGTCGACGGCGAGCAGGCCATGTCGAACCTGAACCGGGTCTACAAGGCGTCCCGCACGGTCTTCGACTCGGACGAGGAGTTCAAGGAGCGGGCCCGGAAGAGGGTCGTGGCCCTCCAGTCCGGCGACAAGGAGACGCTCGAACTCTGGCAGCAGTTCGTGGACGAGTCGAAGGTCTACTTCTACTCCGTCTTCGAGAAGCTGGACATGGAGATCCGCGACGAGGAGATCGTCGGCGAGTCCGCGTACAACGAGGGCATGCCCGAGACCGCCCGCCTCCTGGAGGAGATGGGCGTCGCGGTCCGCTCCGAGGGCGCGCTGGTCGTCTTCTTCGACGAGATCCGCGGCAAGGACGACCAGCCGGTCCCGCTGATCGTGCAGAAGGCCGACGGCGGCTTCGGCTACGCGGCGAGCGACCTGACGGCGATCAGGAACCGCGTCGTCGACCTGCACGCGACGACGCTCCTCTACGTCGTGGACGTACGCCAGTCGCTCCACTTCAAGATGGTCTTCGAGACGGCCCGCCGGGCCGGCTGGCTGACCGACGGTGTCACCGCGCACAACATGGGCTACGGCACGGTGCTCGGCGCGGACGGCAAGCCGTTCAAGACGCGTGAGGGCGAGACGGTGAAGCTGGAGGACCTGCTGGACGAGGCGGTCCAGCGGGCCGCCGAAGTCGTGCGCGAGAAGGCGCTGGACCTCACCGAGGACGAGATCCAGGAGCGGGCCGCGCAGGTGGGCATCGGCGCGGTGAAGTACGCCGACCTGTCGACGTCCCCCAGCCGCGACTACAAGTTCGACCTGGACCAGATGGTCTCGCTGAACGGCGACACGTCCGTGTACCTCCAGTACGCGTACGCCCGTATCCAGTCGATCCTGCGCAAGGCGGGAGAGGTACGGCCGGCCGCCCACCCGGAGCTCGAACTTGCCGAGGCGGAGCGGGCGTTGGGCCTGCACCTGGACGCGTTCGGCGACACGGTATTCGAGGCGTCGGCGGAGTACGCACCGCACAAGCTGGCCGCGTACCTCTACCAGCTGGCCTCTCTGTACACGTCGTTCTACGACAAGTGCCCGGTGATCAAGCCGGCCCCGCCGAAGGACGTCGCGGAGAACCGTCTGCTCCTGTGCGACCTCACGGCCCGGACCCTGCACCGGGGAATGGCGCTGCTGGGGATCAGGACGCCCGAGCGCCTCTGAGCTAGGCGATGTGGTCCTCCTGCAGTTCGGCCGTGTGACGGTTGGTGAAGCGTTTGATCATGCGAAGCGCGTCGTCCGGCGGGAGCACGGTGTCGAACAGCTCCTTCACGTTCGCGCTGAACTGGTTCGGCGTGGGGTAGCTGCCGTCTATCGACATCCTGAACACCTGGTAGTAGTCCTCCTCGGACATCGGCGCGGGGATCTTCTCGATCTCCGCGCCGATGTCCTCGGTGCGCCGGACAAGGATCTCCAGCTCGCGTCTGACTTTCGCGACCATGCGCTTGGACTCACGGATCGTCTCCGCTTTGGCCGCCTCGGCCTCCGTGACGATCCGCACGGCCTCCGTCCGCGCCGCCCTCAAGAACCGTCCGGAGACACCGAGGGCATGCCCCAGCTCTGGTTCGGCGATGTCCAGGATGTCTCCGCCGGGCGGCATCAGGGCGTGCTCGACGAGGATGGTGACCAGAGCCTCGTGGACGGCCGCTGCGCTGTCCGGCCGGTCCTCGGGATTCTTGGCGAGGAGCTGGAGGATGAGGTCGTTCAGCGGGGCGGGAAGGTCTTGGCGCCGCGCGCGGGGCGGGACCGGGGTGTCGTCGATCTGCATCCGGAGTACGGCCCACTGCGTGGAGCTGGTGAAAGGTGGCGCCCCTGTCACGGCGTGGTAGAGCAGGCATCCCAGGGAGTAGAGGTCGCTGCGGTGGTCGATCTCCCGGAGGCCCTGGACCTGTTCGGGGGACATGTACATCGGTGAGCCGAGCGGCGCCCCGGTGACCGTGAGATCGCGGGCCCCGATGGTCTCGCCCATGAACTTGGCGACCCCGAAGTCGAGGACCTTCACCGTCCCCTCGTCGGTGAGGAGCACGTTCGCGGGCTTGATGTCCCGGTGGACGACCCCTTGGCGGTGTGCGGCGTCCAGCGCCTGGGCGATCTGCGCGGCCCAGGCGACGGCGAGTGCCCAGGGCAGCACGGTGTCCTTGAGCCGCTTGCCGAGCGGTATGCCCCGCACGAGTTCCATGACGAGGTAGAGGGTCTCGCGCCCGCCGTCGACCTGGACTTCTCCCCAGTCGTGCACGGTCACGATGTTCTGGTGACACAGCCTCCCCGCCAGCTGCACCTCGCGCTGGAACCGGGCCTGTGTCTCGGCCTCCCCCATGCCGTGCTGCGGATGTACGACCTTCACGGCGACGTCCCGCCGCATCCGCACGTCCTCGGCAGCCCAGACCTGCCCCATGCCACCGGAGCCCAGCAGCCCGGTGATCCGGAACCGTCCGGCCACCACCTTGTTCAGCACCGGTCTACTCCCCCGTCGGCGGCCACTCCCACAAGTCCCTTACGAGTATGGCGCCTTCAGGGTCCGTTCGAGCTGCCCGAGCTGCCGTACGACCCGCCCGCCGAGCGCCGCAGCCGCCGTTCCTCCTCCTCCACGCGGCCGGCCACTTCGCCGATGCCTGTGCTCTCCTCCAGGCCGCTGGCGCGGAGTTGGGCCGCGAGGCCAGTGAGGTAGTGGGCGGTGGTGAGGAGGTAGTCGTCCACGTCGACGCCGACCGATGACGCGGCGCCCGGCGGGATGCCGTTGACCTCGTCCAGGAGTCGGTTGATCTGGACGGTGATCTCGTCGCGGATGTCCCGCGTCAGCCCGACCGCCCGTCCCACCTGCGCGAGGATCGAGTGGCAGGAGCGGGCGAGCTGCATGAGCAGCCGGTCGTCGCGGTTGAGGGAGGACGAACCCGAGCCGCCGGGGCCGAAGTTGCCCGCCGAGACGCGCGCGTCCACGTACTGGGGCTCGTAGCGCCGCAGGTCGAAGGCGGTGGTCGCGCCGAGCGCCGCCCGGAAGCAGGGGTGGACCTGGAACTCCGTCTCGTGCGGCTGGACCGGCAGCCCGTCGTCGCCCGCGTACACCACGTCGTTGCCGCGCCGCACCCCGAGGAACCCGGCCCCGAACAACACGTCGATGACCCCGGGGAGCGTCAATGCGTTGGCGTACGCCGGGAAGTCGTGGTGGAGGGTCTCGGCGGCCGCCTCGAAGCGGCGGGTGAGCGCGGCACGTGTGACGACGTACCCGGTGTTCTGGAAGAGCGGGAAGAGGTTGCGCAGGAAGGGGTGCGCAACCAGGTACTCCGAGGTCAGGTCCTTGAGTTTCCACTCCGAGAACTGCCGGCCCGCCTGTGCCACGTCCGCCTCGGTGATCCGGTGCCGCTCATGGTCCAGCCAGGCCTTCTCCTGGCACAGGTTGAGGAACTGGATGGCGTCACGGGGTCTCGGCAGACAGCGGCCGAAGAGATGCCCGGTGATCTCCTCCCCGCCCACCGACTGCGGGAACAGTTCCTTCCACAGCTGTTCCCCGGTCAGCTCCTCGCCGACCGACGCCCGGGCCCGCGCCAACGCGAGGTCCCGCAGGGCCTGTTCCGTCCAGGCGATCCTGAGCTCGTCCCCATGGAACTTGTCGCCCTCCCCGAAGGACAGCGAGTCGTAGATGTCGGCGCGCAGGAACAGCAGGAACCGCAGCGAGCGGCCGTACAGGCTCGCCGCGTGCTTGGCCGCCAGCAGCAGCCCGATCACCATGGAGTTGCTGTCCGGCTCGGCGGACCACACCTGTTCGAGCTGGTCGACCATGAGGAGGAGCGGCGGGTGTACGACGCCGTCGCACCCCAGGTCGGCGAAGGCCTGCGCCACGCCCAGCTCGACGATCTCCAACTGCCGTGCCGCGCGCGCCCCTTCGGACGGCGACTGGGCGAGATCCACGCTCGCCTTGACCCCGAA
The DNA here is from genome assembly GCF_055570355.1 of Streptomyces sp. NPDC031225. Taxonomy (NCBI): domain Bacteria; kingdom Bacillati; phylum Actinomycetota; class Actinomycetes; order Kitasatosporales; family Streptomycetaceae; genus Streptomyces; species Streptomyces sp. NPDC031225. Next base: position 535,807 of record NZ_JBVIHJ010000002.1, read on the forward strand.
CGCCTCAAGGGACAGGGACGTCTGCAATCCGCGTGCCCCCTGCGCCAGCCGCTCCACGAGCCGGCCGCCCCCGCCGGGCGCCTCGCCGTTCTGCTTGAGGAACCGCCCGAGCGCCTTCACCGAGTCGGTCTTGTGGCCGCCGTCGTGCGCACCCTTTGCGTGGTCGACGAGATACCTGGCCGCGTGCACGGCAAACACGTACCGCCAGATCAGCGCCTTGGCCGAGTCCCCTGGCAGCCCCTGCAACTCGAACCGCCGGATCTCCTCCCCGGCGGCCTCGTCGGGCGTGACGAGCACCTTTCCGCCCGCGTGCCCCGCATCCGACATCAACCGCATGCAGATGGCGCTCTTCCCGGACCCCTTGCGCCCGATGATCAGCATCTTGCGCCCGCTGAGCGCGCCCCGGTAAGCGGCGTTGGGCAGAAACCCCCCGCGCAGCAACAACCCCTCGGTCACGTCCCGTTCGGCGTCCTCACGTCCGAAGTGCAAGCGTGCGAGCAGCGGCTCGTCGGCCATGCCGTCCCCCTGTGTCGAGCGAACACCCACGTTAGCGGGAGCGACTGACACAGAGGCCTGGAACACCGTCGGGGACCACGATCAGGAGCTCAGCACGGCGAGCGGGAGGACGGAATCCCGCCATGCCCCTGCGGCCGGGGCCGCCTTCCGCATGCCCATGCCACAAAAGCGCAGAGTGACCAGGAAGGAAGTCCCTCGCTTCACCGGGCCCCCAGGAATGATCGGTTGTCCGCCGCCACCTCGGCTGCGATCGGATACCGGTTGCCACGCCCTCGGGAAATTCCCCTGTTCAGATGCCCGCAACGCCGTTGCCGACCATGCGTAGCGGAACGCCATCTCCCAGTAAGGCATTGGCGAGTACATGCCTAACTTGGCCAACTGGTGCCGGTTAGCGTCTCTTTCGCGCTGGATATCCCAGCAGACCAAACTCAGCAGGGGGATTCTTTTCATGCACATGAGAGCCAAGGTCATCACGACGATCGCGGCAGGGCTGCTGGCCGCCGCGGGAATGTCCGCACCGACCGCCGCGGCGGCGACGTCCACCGACCGGGACGCCCGCACAGCCGCATCCGACCGCATCGCCGCCAACACGTGGGTCTACACGTGGACCAGCGCGAACATCCGCAGCTGTGCCTCGACCAACTGCAGCATCAACTACACGGTGCCCGCCAACTACCAGCTCAGCGCCATCTGTTGGGCACACGGTCAGTACGTGAACCAGAACGGCGTCGCCCACGACAAGTGGGTCCTGCTCGGCTCGGGATCGAGCTGGATCTGGGGCGGCCTGCTGAAGGGGAACCAGACGGGCGGCGTACCCAACCAGTGCTGAACTCCACCTGAGTGACGAGTTCTCGCGCCGTTCGGGAGCCGAGTCAACAGGCACCGAAAAGGCGCCTTCGCCACCCGAGGCAAGCAACTCGTCGCACCGCGAAGGCCACCAGCTGCGCCCGCGTCCGAATGGGGCTCCGCTGGTGGCCTTTCCGTGTGGGGATTTCGAACCGTGCGCCGATCAGGGCGAAAGCTGACCGAACTCGCACCACACGGCCTTCCCGAGCGCCCGCTCCCGCACCCCCCACCTGTCACTCAGCGCGGCGACCAGCAGCAGGCCCCGCCCTCCCTCGTCCCCGTCGTGGACGATGCGCGGCACCCCTGGCCCGCTGTCGTGCACCTCCACGACCACCGCCCGCCCGTCGAACCGCAGAAGCAGCCTCAACTGGCGCCCCGGCGGCACCCCGTGCACCACCGCGTTGGTCACCAGCTCGCTCACGCACAGCAGCACGTCGGCGGCACGTTCGGTCCCGGCGACGCTCCAGCCGGCGAGCGTCTCGGCCGCGAACACCCTCGCGGCCGGGACGGATCGACGCTCGCGCCGGAAGAACCTCTCGCGCAGGAGGGGGAGTTGGATCGTCTCGTTCACCGGACGATCGTCGCGCAGAGTGACTAACGTTGATCACTCCGTGAACCCGTACAGATTTTTTGTACGGGCTCGTACCCGGTGACGTACGTATCCCGAGGGGGATTGAAAGCTTCATGAGCGCCAGGAAGCCGCCGCGGCCGAAAAACCTCACGTCCATGAAGATGCTGGGCAAACAACTCGGCACCGCCCGCCGCACCGCGGGCCACACCCAGACCGCCCTCGCCGACCTCGTCCGCGTCGACGAGGAGACCATCGCGTCGATCGAGCAGGGCCGCCGGACCCTGAAGCCGGACCTGGCCGCGCTGCTGGACGAAGTCCTGGACACGAAGGGGATGTTGGCGGCGGGGGTTGCCAACCTGCCGGACATCGACCAGTTCCCGATGTGGGCCGAGTTGTACATGGAGCATGAGCGGGAGGCCATTTCCCTTTCCTGGTACGACAACGCGGTCCTCCCCGGCCTTCTCCAGATCGACTCGTACGTCCGCGCCGTACTCCGCAATCGCGTTCCCGCATACGACGAGAGCGACATCGAGACGCGTACGGCGGCCCGCCTGGAACGTCAGGAGATCCTGCGTCGCAAGAACCCGCCGACGCTGAGCTTCATCGTGTGGGAGCCGGTGCTGCACATGCGGATCGGCGGGGAGGAGGTCTGGAGGGAGCAGCTGCGGCACCTGCAGACGGTGGCTGAATTGCCCTCCGTCTCACTCCAATTCCTGGGCCTGAACAGTCCGTACAACGCTGGTCTGAACGGCCCCTTCACCCTCCTCGAAACACCGGAACACCAGCATCTCGCATACACCGAGTCGCAACGCGGCAGCCAGTGGGTTTCCGACCCGGATGAGGTGTCCAGGCTGGCGCGCAAATATGCGATGCTGCGGACACAGGCCCTGGCCACACAGGACGCCAGTGACCTGCTCGACCGCTTGCTAGGAGAGCAATGAGCGCCGAAGCCCTTCACTGGTTCAAGTCGACCTACAGCGGCGACGAAGGCGGGCAGTGCGTCGAGATCGCCGCCTGCCCCCACACCATCCACATCCGCGACTCCAAGACCCCCGAAGCCACCGCCCCCACCCTCGCGGTCGCCCCCACCACCTGGACCGCTTTCACCTCCGCCCTGAAGTGACGGACCTGGTCCAACTCGCTGAACCCGCGTTGTCAGTGGCGGCCCCTACAGTCACTGGCATGGCGACTCTTCCCAACCCGCTGCCCACGCTGGCGACAGATCCAAGTGGGCGTTCCCTCGGACTCGGGCTCCCGCTAGGGAGACTGATCGACGCGACCGACGACGGCCCGTGGCACGAACCGCTGCTGTGGCATGCGGAGTACGCCGCGTCCTCCGGCGCATGGACCGCGCTGGGCACACCGGCGGCCCGAGCCGGGCTGCTGCCGGTGCTGTTGGACGTCGGCGGTACCCAGGGCGGGCCCGGGGAGTGGGAGTTGATGCCCGGGGAGATGTCGTACCCCGGCGATCACGACCCCGAAGAGGTGCTGGCGGGCTTCTGGGAGGAGTACGCCGACGACGAACTCGGCGCCGACGAGGAGTCCTTCAGCGAGACCTGGCCCGGTCTGGCCGAGGCCCCGGTCTCCCTCCCCGCCGACCCCGACACCCGGGCCGCGGAGACCGCCGACGCGCTCCTCGACGAGGGGTCCTGGTTCAAGGACCCGCGTCTTGCCCTGGTCCCGGCCCGCCGCAGCGCGGACATCCCGGCGGCGATCGGCTGGTCGGGCCCGCTGAACCACGAGAACGACGTGGCGCGCCTGTGTGCGGTGCTCCGCTCGTGGGAGGACCGCTTCGGCATACGGGTCGTCGCCCTCAGCTTCGACCACCTGGTGGTGTCGGTCGCCGCCCCGCCGACGACGCAGGAGGACGCGGAGGCCATCGCCGCGGAACACTTCGCGTTCTGCCCGGACAACATCACCCAGGGCTACCACGAGGCCCTGCGCGAGTACGCCGAGCACGCGGTCCTCGGACAGCGCGTGTGGTCCTTCTGGTGGGACTGATCCCGGGAGAGAGTCCGTGAGCAGCATCAAACCGTCGTGGTCCGAGCGTGAGCTGCCGGCCTTCTTCAAGAAGTGGCGGACCGACTGGAAGGACGAGGATCTCGCCCCGGACAACTACCTCGACTTCGAGGGCGGCCTGCGCTTCGTGCTCGCCGCGGCCTGGCTGTTCTGCCCCGAGACGGTCGAGTACCGCGGTTGTGTGTTCCTCAAGGAGCGCTTCCGTCAGCCCACTGTCGACGACTGGTTCACGAAGCTGAGTGAGGAGCGGAACCGTATTGAAGTCGTCGTCAATCACGTCGAGTTGTGGGGCATCTTCAACAACACCGCCCTGACGGACGACGACAGGCTCGGGGAGGAGCTGCCCCAGCTCGCCCTGGCGCTCGGAGAGTGCTGGCAGGGGGTCCTCTCCTCGCGCTACCCGGATCGCGAGATCATCGTCGAGGTGAGCGACGAGGAGGACGGCTCCTACGGTCCGACCGTGAGCTTCTGGACCTCGACAGGCAAGGACAGGTAAGTCACCACCGTGGAAATGCTGCACCTGCGCTACTTCGTGGCCGTCGCCGAGGAACTGAACTTCACCGCCGCGGCGCGCAGACTCCACATGTCGACGCCGCCGCTGAGCCGGCGGATCAAGGACCTGGAGCACGAGATCGGGCACCGGCTCTTCGACCGCAGCACCCACCACGTCCGGCTCACCCCGGCCGGCACGGCCCTGCTGCCGATCGCCCGGGATGTGCTGGAACAGGTCAACTCCATCCCGTGGCGGCTGAGCGAGGCGACGCGGCCGCAGCGCAGGACGGCGTTCCTGGGGATGCCCGAGGGAGTCCACCCGGACCTGCGTGAACGGGTCAACGCCCTCACCGAGCGGGTGCGGGAGCGGTTCGAGATCAAGCGCTGGCCCGGCGCCACCGCCGACCTGGTCACCGCGGTGCGCGACGGCCGCCTCGCGCTGACGCTGGCCCGGCTCCCGGTCGCCGGTCCCGAGCTGGAGCGGCTGACGGTGATGTCGGAGCGGCTCGGCGCGGTCGTACCGGCGGACCGGTTCGCCGGGCGGGAGGCGATCGCGCTGGCCGAGCTGACCGACCTCCCCTACGCGGCCTCGCCCGCGGAGATCACTCCCGCGTACTTCGACCAGCTCGACCGCCAATTGTCGGAGCTCGGGGTGAAGAAACGCATAAAGCTCACCAACACGGGGTTCGGGGCGTCCGCCGAGGTGATTTCATCGGGTCTCGCATTCTCCATTTCGATGCTGGACGAGAAAAGCCCGATACACGGTTACCGAATGGACAACGTGGCCGTTCTCCCCTTCACGGATTTCCACCCCCGTCTGGAGACCGCCCTGCTCTGGAACCGTGAGCGCGCCGACGAGGACTGCGGTGACCTGGTAGAACTCGTCGAGGCCGCCCGCGAGATCTTCAGCGAACCTCTGCGCAATTAGCGGTCCACAACGGCATGACCGCTGTGGTCATACCGTTGTTCGCATCATGATCATTCCGTTTCTCTTCCTTCGCGACTAGCTTCGATTTCAGGCAACGAAGCAAGTGCGAAAGGACGAGCGATGACGGACACCAACACCCCCACCGGCCCCCTGGACGGTGTGCGCGTAATCGACCTCTCGACCGTCGTGATGGGCCCGTACGCCGCCCAGATCCTCGGGGACCTCGGCGCCGACGTGATCAAGATCGAGTCGCCCGCGGACACCGTGCGCGTCGGCCAGTACCGGACCACCCCCGGCATGACCCCGCTCAACCTCAACGTCAACCGCAACAAGCGCAGCGTCGTGCTCAACCTCAAGGACGCCGCCGAGCGCGACCAGGCGCTCGAACTGATCGACACCGCGGACGTGCTCATCACCAACATGCGCCCGAACGCGCTGGGCCGCCTCGGCCTGACCTACGACGACGTCGCCCGGCGCAACCCGGGCCTGGTCTACGCACACGCCCAGGGCTTCCGCAGCGACTCCGACCGGGCCGGCGACGCCGCCTACGACGAGACCGTGCAGGCCTCCTCCGGTCTCGTCGACATCGCCGACCGGGCCCTGGGCCGGCCGGTGTACCTGCCGACCATCCTCGCCGACAAGGTCTCCTCGCTGACCATCGCGTACAGCGTGCTCGCCGCGCTGCTGCACCGGAACAGCACCGGGCAGGGCCAGCGCGTCGAGATCCCGATGACGGACACGATGATCGCCTTCAACCTGGTCGAGCACCTCTCCGGGCACGTCTACGAGCCGGCACAGGGCACCACGGGCTTCCCGCTGTCGATGACGAAGGGGCACCGAGCCGTCCGTACCAAGGACGGGCTCGCCTGTGTGATCCCCTACAACCCACAGAACTTCCGCGACTTCTTCGCCGCCGCGGGCCGGGCCGACCTGGCCGCCGACCCGCGCGTCAACGGCGAGGCCATCGCCACCGACGACCACGAGGCCCTGTCCGAGCTCGTCGACGAGTGCGCCCCCGCGCTGACCACCGCCGAGTGGAACGAGGTGTGCTCCAAGCACAGCATCCCGATGGCACCGGTGCTGGAGCTGGACCGCGCGCACGAGGACGAGTACGTCCGCGACGGCCACCTGCTCGACACGGTCGAGCACCCGACCGAGGGCGCGATCCGCACCGTGGGCATCCCGGTGCACTTCTCCGCCACCCCCGGCTCGATCCGCCGCCTCGCACCCGTCGCGGGCCAGGACACCGCGGACGTCCTCGCCGAACTTGCCACCCGATGACGGAAGGCGGAACAACCCACATGAGCACCACCGAAGCGAGCACAGACGTACGCGCCGAAGTACGCACCGAACGCATCGGCTCGACCCTCCTGATCACGATCGACCGCCCGCAGGCCCGCAACGCCGTCAACGCCGCCGTAGCCGCACGCCTCGCCGCCGCACTGGACGAACTCGAAGCCGACCCCGCGCTCCGCGTGGGTGTCCTGACCGGTGCGGAGGGCACCTTCAGCGCAGGCATGGACCTCAAGGCCGCCCTGCGCGGCGAGTCCCCCGAGATCGAGGGCCGGGGCTTCGGCGGTCTCACCGAGACCGCGCTGACGAAGCCGCTGATCGCCGCGGTGGAGGGCTGGGCCATGGGCGGCGGGTTCGAACTCGCTCTGGGCTGCGACCTGATCGTGGCCGCCGAGGACGCGAGGTTCGGCCTTCCCGAGGTCAGGCGCGGCCTGATCGCCGCGGGCGGCGGAGTGATCCGGCTGCCGAAGCGCATCCCGTACCACCTGGCGATGGAGTTCCTGCTGACCGGCGAACCGGTGGACGGCCGCCGGGCCGGCGAACTGGGCCTGGCCAACCGGGTCACCGCCAAGGGCGAGGCCGCGGCCGTGGCCCTCCGACTCGCCGAACAGCTCGCGCTGAACGCCCCGTTGGCGCTGGCCGCGGTCAAGCAGATCGTGCGCGCCGCCGACGGAGCCCCCGAGCCCGACGCCTTCGCAGCCCAACGCGAGGAGATGCGGACCCTGATGGCCACGGCCGACGTCCGCGAGGGCATGACCGCCTTCGCCGAGCGCCGCGCCCCGCGCTGGACGGGGAAGTGACATGAGGACCGAAGACGTACGGCGGCACATGACGACCCCGCTGACCAGCCCGGCGTTCGCCCCGGTGGTCCCGAGGTTCACCGACCGCGAGTACCTCAACATCGTCTACCGCACCGACGCCGACGCCCTGCGTGCCGTGGTCCCCGAACCGCTGCGGATCGACGAGCCGTTGGTCCGGTTCGAGGTCATGAAGATGGGCGACGTCACCGGATACGGCCCCTACACCGAGTCCGGCCAGGCCATCGAGGTCAGCCTCGACGGCGAACGCGGCGAGTACCTGCACGCCATGTACCTCGACAACTTCCCGGCGACCGCGTCGGGCCGCGAGGTCAGCGCGTACCCGAAGACGATCGGCGCCCCGAGCCTGTACGTCGACCACGGCACGCTGGTCGGCACCCTCGACCACGGCACGCTGCGGGTCGCCACCGCGACGATGGGCTACAAGCACCACGAGCTGGACCGCCGCGAGGCCGAGGCGCAGATCACCGTGCCCACCTTCATGCTCAAGACCGTTCCGGGCTACGACGGTTCGCCCCGTGTGCAGGAACTCGTCCGCACCGAGATCACCGACGTCGAGGTCAAGTGGGCCTACACCGGCCCCGCGAGACTCCAGCTCTTCCAGCACGTCCTCGCCCCGCTGGCCGACCTGCCGGTCCTGGAGATCGTCTCGGCGAGCCACATCCTCACCGACCTGACCCTGGCCCCGGTCAAGCCGGTCCACGACTACCTGGAAGGACAGGCGTCATGACCCCCGAGTCCCGTACGCCCGAGTCCCGTACCCACGACGTCCACACCGCCGCCGTGATCGGCGCCGGCACCATCGGCCTCTCCTGGACGGCCCTGTTCGCCGCCCACGGCCTCACCGTCCGTGTGACCGACCCCCGCCCCGACCTCGCCGAGGCGGTCGCCGCGGCCCTGGCCGACTTCGCCCCGCACCTCGCGGCCCGGGGCCTGGACGTCGAGGGTCTCGCCGACCGGGTCCACATCGCGGCCGACGTGACCGAGGCGGTCCGGGACGCGGACGTCGTGCAGGAGAACGGCCCGGAGCGCGTCGAGTTCAAGAAGGACCTGTTCGCCACCCTGGTCCGCGAGGCCCCAGCCCACGCCCTACTGCTGAGCTCGTCGTCGGCGATCCCCTCGACCGCGTTCACCGCGGACCTGGGCGGGGAGGACGCCGGCCGGATCCTGATCGGCCACCCCTTCAACCCGCCCCACCTGATCCCCCTGGTCGAGGTCGTCCCCGGCGAACGCACCACCGGGGAAGCGGTCCGGGCGGCCGTCGACTTCTACACCCTGGTCGGCCGCACCCCGGTCGTCGAGCGCAGGGAAATCCCCGGTTTCGTCGGCAACCGCCTGCAGAACGCCCTCAACCGCGAGGCCATCCACCTCGTCGAGCAGGGCGTGGTGACGCCCGAGGACCTCGACAGGGTGATGACGAACTCCCTCGGCATCCGCTGGTCGACGGTCGGCCCGTTCCTCGGCTCGCACCTGGGCGGCGGTCCCGGCGGCTACCGGCACATGGCCGAGCACATCGGCACGTCGATGAAACAGATGTGGGCGACCCTCGGCACCCCCTCCCAGACCCCCGAAGACAGGGAACGGCTCATCGAAGCCGTGGAAAAGGCCTACGGCTCCTCCACGTACTCGGACCTCACCGAGGCGCGCGACCGCAGGCAACTCGCCGTCCTGGCCGCCCTGGACGGCACCGGCAACACCGCCAAGGAGGAGAACTGAGATGACCACCACGACCCCTGTGCAGCCCCTCGAAGACCAGCTGATCTCCGACTTCTACGACTACGAGGCCCTGCTCCCCGACGAGGAGCGCAAGATCCTCCTCAAGGCCCGCACCCTCATGCGTGACGAGGTCAAGCCGCTGGTGAACGAGAACTGGGGCAACGGCACCTTCCCCAAGGAGCTCATCGGCATCTTCCGCGAGAGCGGCCTGGCCGGGCTGCCCTACGAGGGGTACGGCGAGCACCGCCCCGCCGTCAGCAACCTGCTCAGCGGCATGCTCGCGATGGAGATGAGCCGTACCGACGCCTCGGTGGCCACGTTCTTCGGCGTGCACAACGGGCTGGCGATGTACTCGATCCACTCCGGCGGCGACCAGGAGCAGCGCGACCGCTGGCTTCCCGCGATGGCCGCGATGGAGAAGATCGGCGCGTTCGCCATGACCGAGCCCCTCGGCGGCTCCGACGTCGCCGGCGGCATGCGCACCACCGCCCGGCGCGACGGCGACACCTGGATCCTCGACGGCGCCAAGAAGTGGATCGGCAACGCGACCTTCGCCGACCACGTCATCGTGTGGGCCCGGGACGTCGACGACAACCACGTCAAGGGATTCGTCGTCGAGAAGGGCACACCGGGCTTCGTGCCGACGAAGATCGAGGGCAAGGTCGCCTTCCGGATCGTCGAGAACGCCGAGATCACCCTGACCGACGTCCGGGTCCCGGAGGCGAACCGCCTCCAGAACATCGACTCCTTCCGCGATGTCGCCGAGATCCTGCGCGCCACCCGAGGCGGAGTCGCCTGGCAGGCACTGGGCGTGATGACCGGCGCCTACGAACTCGCCCTGGACTACGCCAAGGAGCGCAAGCAGTTCGGCCGTCCGATCGCCCGGTTCCAGCTGGTGCAGGACCTGCTGGTGAAGAGCCTCGGCAACATCACCGCCTCCTGGGGCATGCTGGTCCAGCTCGCCCGCCTCCAGGACGCCGGGGTCTTCCGCGACGAACACTCCTCGCTGGCCAAGGCGTTCGTCACCTCGCGGATGCGGGAGGTCGTCGCCTGGAGCCGGGAGATCTTCGGCGGCAACGGCATCGTCCTGGACTACGACATCGCCCGCTTCTTCACCGACGCCGAGGCGATCTACTCCTTCGAGGGCACCCGCGAGATGAACACCCTGATCGTCGGCAAGTCGATCACCGGGCAGAGCGCCTTCGTCTGAGCCTCTCCCCCTGCGTCACCCCGCACGGGCCGTGCCTCTCCGGGAGGCACGGCCCGTCCCGTTCGCCCCTCAGTCCCGCAGCCCCTCCCCCAGCCTCCGCAGCCCCTCCCCGATCTCCTCGGGCGTCTGCGTCACGAAGCAAAGCCGCAGGGTCGAGCGGTCGGGCTCACCGGCGTAGAAGGGCGCGCCCGGCACGTAGGCGACATCCCGGCGCACGACCTGCGCGAGCAGCGCGGTGGTGTCGTACGACGACGGAAGCCGGGCCCACAGGAACATGCCGCCCTCGGGCCGGGTCCAGGCCGACCCCTCGGGCAGGGCCTCGGCCAGCCCCGCCAGCATGGCGTCCCGCCGCTCCCCGTAGACCCCCGCGACCCGCCGCACATGCGCGTCGAGGTCCCGGTCCGCCAAGTACCGTGCCGCGGCGAGCTGGTTGACGGTCGGGGTGTGCAGATCGGCGGCCTGCTTGGCGACCGCGCAGGCCCGCAGCAGCTCACCGGGCGCCCGCAGCCAGCCGAGCCGCAGTCCGGGAGCCATGACCTTGGAGAAGGACCCGAGCAGCACGGCCCGGTCGCGGACCTCCTCGTGGGCGGCGATCCACGGCAGCCGCTCGCCCTCGAAGCGGAGTTCGCCGTACGGGTCGTCCTCGACGATCCACAGCCCGCACCGCGCGGCCACGGAGGCGACGGCGGCCCTGCGCCCCGCCGACATGGTCCGCCCGGTCGGGTTCTGGAAGGTCGGCACGGTGTAGAGCAGCTTGGGCCGCTCCCGCACGACGAGTTCCTCCAGTGCCACGGGGTCGGGCCCCTCCTCGTCCCCCGGCACGGCCACCACCCGCGCCCCCGCGAACCCGAAGGCCTGGAGCGCGGCCAGATAGCAGGGGCTCTCGACGAGGACCGTGTCCCCGGGCTCGATCAGCGCGGTGGCGAGCAGCGACAGGGCCTGCTGCGACCCGGTGGTGACGAGGACGTCGTCGGCCTCCGTGGGCAGCCCGCGAGCGGAAGTCCTGGCCGCCAGGGCCGCCCGCAGCACGGGCTCGCCCTCTGTCGTCGAGTACTGCAGCGCCCGCGAGGGCGTCTCCTCCAGCACCGCCCGGAACGCGTCCGCGATGCCCTGCGCGTCGAACAGTTCGGGCGCGGGCAGCCCGCCCGCGAAGTTGATGACCTCGGGGCGGGAGGTGACGGCGAGGATGTCCCGTACGGGCGACCCGCCGACCGCCCGGGCCCGGGCGGCGAGCGGCGGCACGGAGGCGAACGTGGGCACCGTCATGGGCACGGCTCCTTCGACTGCGACGACGACTGGTGCCGCGCAGCCTAAGGAACCGAGTGCCGCCTACAAGTACCTTTCCGCGATACGGACTCCGGGCGCCCGCTCCTCAGCTCTTCGTGCCGGTGGCCACGTAGACGTTGATGTCGTCGTCCGTGACGTCGTTGATGTCGCGGTAGCGGATCTTCTCGATGTCGTCGAGGGACTCGAAGTCCTCCGCGTCGATGGCGGGCGGCGCGGGCGCCGGGCCGGGGTGCCACAGATGGGCGGGGACGACCCCGGGCTCGTCCAGCGTGACACCGGGCACCTCGGCGAAGAACCGCTCCACCTCCGCCCTGGACCGGAACACGAAGGTGAACCCGCGCTCGGTGTACGTCCGCTGGACCGCGCGGGTGGGCTCGGGGTGCATCTCGTCGGTCAGGTGGCTGAGCACGAGCCGGCTGCCGGCCGGCAGTGCCTCCACCAGCTCCCGCACGATCGGGAAGGCCTCCTCGTCCTCGACGAAGTGCAGGATCGCGACCAGGCACAGCGCGATGGGCTGGTCGAAGTCCAGGGTCTTGGCGGCCTGTTCGATGATCTGCGCGGGGCTCTTGAAGTCGGCGTCGATGTAGTCCGTACGTCCCTCGGGCCCGCTGGTGAGCAGCGCACGCGCGTGTGCCAGCACCACGGGGTCGTTGTCGACGTACACGACCCGGGAGTCGGGCCGGATGCGCTGGGCGATCTGGTGGACGTTCTCGGCGGTGGGCAGCCCGGTGCCGATGTCGAGGAACTGCCGGATCCCGTCCCGCTCGGCCAGTCTGTCGACGGCCCGGCGCATGAAGTCGCGGTTGTGGCGCACGTCGAGGTAGCCGCGGGGGTTGGCGGCGAGCGCGGCGGCGGCCGCCTCGCGGTCGGCGGGGTAGTTGTCCTTGCCGCCGAGGAAGACGTCGTAGACGCGGGCCGGATGCGCCTTGGTGGTGTCGATCCTCCTGGCCAGTTCGGCCGGGTCCTGGCTCAGCGCGTCACCGGACATGGGCGTCTCCCCTACGAGTCGGTCCTTCAACGGACAACCACCATGATGGTCAAGAACCTAACTCTCGGCGGCAGTTGATGGTGCCCGGTGCCCGACATGCACCGTCCCGCGTCCCGCGAGAGGGGGTCGGGACGGGACGTTCCCGCAGGCCACGTCGGTCCACACCCGGAAGCCGTCCCGAATCCGCCGCCAGGGCTGGCTCACGCCACCACCTCTCGCGCAGCCTGTTCCCATGCCCACCCGCCGCCGCAGGACAACCGCCCTCGCCCTCACCCTCGCCGCCCTCCTCGCGCTCCCCGCACTGACGGCTTGCGACGACGGCCAGGGCGTACGCGACGAGGGCCCGGCCACGAACAGGGCGGCGGCCCTCACCCCCGGGGAAAACCAGAAGACCGCCCGGCACTGAGCCGGACGGCCTCGAAGTGGAGCTACCGCGTCACACGTGCACGGGGGCGAACTTCGGGTTGGGGCCGTACTTGTTCTCGCCGGGCTCGCCGTCCAGCACCGAGAAGACGAACAGGGTGATGGGACCGGCGATCGGGACGATCTGGAACAGGATCCACCAGGCGCTGCGGCCCGTGTCGTGCAGACGGCGCGCGGTGACGGCCAGGCCGGGCAGCAGGAAGGCGAGGATGGGCAGGGCCACGATCCAGGACTGCTTGGTGACGAGGCTGAGGACGAGGAACACGACGTAGATGATCGTGGCGAACAGCGCGAACATCCAGTATTCCTTGCGGCGCGCACGCCCGCTGAAGACCACGTACTTCTTGAGTGCCTCGATGAACAGGTTCATGGTGGTGGTGTCCCCCCAGAGATCGCCGTTCGGAACCATTCCGAATGGATCAGGCCAGGCGCAGAAGATATGGAGGATGTCGGGAACTCGTCAATTCGACGGATGTAAGCAGTCCATCAAACCGATGACTCGGCACAACCCGACAAATCCGCCACATCCGGATGCGAATTAGGGACAGAACACCAGAAGATCACCGGGCGAAGTGGGCGTTGTTATCCGGACGTTGGCCGGTTCGAGCCCCGGCCGTGTCCGGACCGAGCTCGAACCGTTGCCACAACACGCCGCCGGACAACCCGTGTCAGCCGAGCTTCTGAGCCACTTCGGTCGCCCAGTAGGTGAGGATGTTCTGCGCCCCGGCGCGCTTGATCCCGGTCAGCGTCTCCAGGATCGCCCGGTCCCGGTCGATCCAGCCCTTCTCGGCGGCTGCCTCGATCATCGAGTACTCACCGGAGATCTGATAGGCGGCCACGGGCACGTCGACGGCGTCGGCGACCCGGGCGAGGATGTCGAGATAGGGGCCGGCCGGCTTGACCATCACCATGTCGGCGCCCTCCTCCAGATCGAGGGCGAGCTCGCGCAGCGACTCCCGTGCGTTCGCGGGATCCTGCTGATAGGTCTTGCGGTCGCCCTTCAGCGAGGACCCGACGGCCTCCCGGAACGGCCCGTAGAAGGCGGACGCGTACTTCGCCGTGTAGGCGAGGATGGCGACATCCTCCCGCCCGATCTGATCAAGGGCATCCCGCACGACCCCGATCTGCCCGTCCATCATCCCGCTGGGCCCCACGACATGGGCGCCCGCGTCGGCCTGCACCTGGGCCATCTCGGCGTACCGCTCCAGGGTGGCGTCGTTGTCGACGCGCCCCTGGTCGTCCAGCACCCCGCAGTGCCCGTGGTCGATGGTCTCGTCGAGACACAGGTCGGACATCACGAGCAGCTCGTCCCCGACCTCGGCCCGCACGTCCCGGATGGCGACCTGCAGAATTCCGTCGGGATCGGTCCCCGGCGTCCCGAGAGCGTCCTTCTTCGACTCCTCCGGCACCCCGAACAGCATGATCCCGGAGACTCCGGCGGCCACGGCCTCGGCGGCGGCCTTCTTCAAGCTGTCCCTGGTGTGCTGCACCACCCCGGGCATCGCCGAGATCGGCACGGGCTCACTCACGCCCTCCCGCACGAACGCCGGGAGGATGAAGTCAGCGGGGTGCAGCCGGGTCTCGGCGACCATCCGGCGCATGACGGGGCTGGTCCGCAGCCGCCGGGGCCGCGTACCGGGGAAGGATCCGTACTTCGACATGCCGTCTACGCTACGCCCGCCCCGGGGGCACCTTTGCCGACGTCCTGTCGCAACGGGTCCCGGGGCGGGCGGCGCCTCGTGCCTACGACTGGTGGTACGTGAAGGTGCGGCCGTTCTTGGACTTCGAGACGTACACCTGGTGCCAGTTCCAGCCGGCCGGGGGACGGACGTAGTGGAACTCGACCGAGCTGTTGGTCTGCCACCAGTAGTTCGAAGCCGTGGTGCAGCCGTTGGCCGGGACGTCCCAGAACCGGGAGTTGACCCAGTCGCCCTGGTCGTTGTAGCCGACGAGGAAGAACTTCAGGGCGGCGCCGTTGTCGTTGCAGATCTGGATCTGCACGTTGGCGGTGGCGGCGTCGGCCGTCGCGGGCGCCGCGAGGACACCGGTGGCGGAGGCCACGGCGAGCGCGGCGATGGTGAGCTTTCTGCGGAGGTGACCCATGTCGCTGGTGCCTTTCGGAGGACGAGGTGGGGTGGTCAGCCGAGCAGGCCGTTGGACCGCAGCCAGGTCCGCGCCGTGCCGGACGGGGACGCCCCGCCGTCGACGGAAGCGGCGAGTTCGGCCAACTGCCCTGTGGTGAGCCGCGAGTTGAGGCGGGCCAGGGCCTTGCATGCGGGCAGGTCCGCGTAGGGGGCGCCGATGAGCGGGAAGACGTGCTCGGGCGGCAGGACGTTCTTCGGATCCGTCAGCACGACCAGGCCGTCCCGGGTGAGGGCGGGGTCGGTGCCGCGCAGGACCAGGACGTCGGCGGTGGCCGGGGTACCGGTCGCGGTGAGGTGGGTGCCGTAGGCCTTCAGCAGCGAGGCGGGCGACGGGGCGTCCGGATCGCCGGAGGCGGGGCCGCCGAGGGTGAGGCGGCCGGCCTTCGCGAGGTCGGCGGGGCTGTGCAGGCCGTGCGCACGGGCGGTGGCCCGGGTGACCGCGAGGACGACGCCGTTCTGTGCCGGCGCGGGTGGCAGGGCGTCGACGCCGGGAGGCAGGGCCATGCTGAGAGTGGCGGACATGTTGCCGGGCAGGGTCTGGCCGGCGGGCAGGGCGCGCAGCGTCGAGGTCTCGTAGGCGGGCGCGAGGTCGATCTCGCCCACCGCGACGGCCTGTGTGGTGGCGGCGGGCGAGGAGTAACGGGTGCTCGCCATCCGCACCTTCACCCCTGCGTCGGCGAGCAGTTCGCCGTACAGGGCCGCCACGACCCGGCTCTCGGCCGAGCCGTCGGTGCCGATCACCGTCGGCCCGACCACGTCCGCGTAGGCGGTCGCACTGTTTCCCTTCGCCGCGCCGCAGCCCGCGAGGAACAGCAACGAGCAGAGGGCGGCCGCGACGGCGGCCCGCGGACGAAGACGACTGTCCGGCATCACGGAACACCACTTCTCGATGGGGCGGGCGGCCCGGCGCGGTTCACCGACCGGCGCCGCCCGCTGTACTACGGGACGGTTCAGCCGCAGTGCGCGGCGCGCTCGCCGGACGTCATCACCGCGTCCTTGAAGTTGACGTAGCCGTTCTGGGGGTGGTCCTGGTCCCAGCCGGCCGCCTGGTAGTTGTTGATGTACCAGATGTAGTGGCCGTAGTAGCGCTTGCCGAAGTGGAGCTCGTACCAGCCCGTGGCCTTCTGCTTGGCGGTGCCGCGCTGGAGCCAGCCCTTGTATCCGGGGCGGACGTTGAGCGTCTTGGTTTCGGAGTCGGTGTGCGAGGTCGTCCAGGAGTGGGAGTACGAGAGCTCCACGGAGACCTTGTAGACCTTCCAGAACTCCGCTGTCGCCTCGATCGCGACGCCGACCGTGTTCGTGGCGGAGGTCGTGTCCGACCAGTTGACGGTGTGCTGGTTGATCTCGTGGGCGCAGTTGTACGCGGTGGAGCCCACCTGGTGCGCCGGGCCGGTGTACGCGGTGTAGCTCTGCGGGTGGAACTTGCACAGGTCGGCCGAGCCGCACTGCTGGAGGAGCTGCGCGACGGAGGGGCTGTCGGCGGCGTACGACTGCGGGGCCGCCATGAGGGAGGCGCCCAGAGCGAGGGCGGCGACGGCACCGGCGCTGCGGGCGAGGCGGCGGGTGGGTGTGGTGCGGAGCGCGAATCGCATCGAATACTCCAGGGGAAAGTCGGCTTCCCATGACGAGGGAAAGCTCGGCTGGCGAAAATCCGGCAAGTGCTCTGCGTTTCTTGGATTTGCCGGCCCTCTGGGGTGTGAGGGCCGGCACGGTGACCGCGCCACCGCCGCACCGGGGGGAGAGTCGGCGGCGGTGGAGCGGGCCGTTCGACATCCACTCTCGAAGCCTCGGAGTTGTTGATCAATGCAGGTCAGAGGGGTAAACAACGCGATCGGCGACCTACCGCCGGGTATGCAACGGCCGTGTGAACAGCACCCGCTGACCGGTGTTACCGAGTGCTTCGGTGACGCGGTGCGTCCGTGCTTGCGTGCGAGGGCCGGGACGTGTTCCGGGACGCCGGGGGATTCCCTTCGGCCGGCTTTTCTCTCGTGGCCCGCTTGTCCGCTTTCCAGTCCTCTCCCGAACCCGCCCGGTTCTTGTCCGTCCGGTGTTCCGGCCGTTCCCGGGGTCGGGGATCGGGGGAGGCATGGGGTCTCCCGTCGTCGGCATCCGGCAGCCCGGCCGCCGCCAGGGACGGGCCCGCGGGCTCGACGAGGCCGGGACCCACCTCGGTCCCGGCTGACCCGTCGTCCGGGCCCGACCCGTCGCAGACCCGCCGATAGGGCACGCCGGGCAGGTAGCGACGCCACTCGGCGACGGTCAGGGACCGGCCCGCGCGGGCACAGAGCCGGGCGGCGACCTGTGCGGGGCCGACCGGGTAGGCGCGGACGGAGACGTGCGGACCGGCGGCCCGGAGGTAGCCGTCGCGACCGAAGGCCAGCGAGTCGATCACGTCGCCCGAGCCGGCCGGGCTGTCGCCCAGGGGCCGGTCCAGGTCGAGGTCCCACAGGCTCAGGGCTCCCGAGCCATGGGCGATGGCGAGGGTGGTGCCGTCGGGGCTGAAGGCCAGGGCGGTGACCAGCGCGCAGGCCGCGCAGCCGGTGCCGGCGGAGGGTGCGGGGATCACGGCCCGGGGCACACGGTCCGTTCCGCTGTCCCATACGGTGACGGTGCCGAAGGCCCCGCCCGTGGCCGTGTGCGCACCGCCGGCGCTGACCGCGATGTCGTACGTCTGTCGTCCGTCGATGAACACGGGATGCGGGTCGGGTGCGTAGGGCGAAATGGCCATCCGGCCGCTGAAACCGGTGGCCAGGGCCTCCTTGACCGCGGCCTTCGGATCGTTCGACCGCACCCACGGAAGCCCGTGCGCGGTGTCCCACATCTGCACGGCGAGCAGGCCCGCGGGCGTGCGCCAGCCGACCAGCAGGTGCCGGCCGTGCGCGGTGAGGAAGATGCCGCGGGCCGTGGACCCGACCGGACCCGTCACGTCGAAGGTGGTGGCCTTCCGGCCGACCGGCGAGATGTCGCGAACCGTGAACCGCGCGGTGTGCGCGGACCCGGAGACCACGGCGGTGCCGTAGGCGATGCTGCGGCTGTCCGGGCTGAAGGCCAGCAGCGGGCGGGAGGCCGCGACCGAGTCGGTGGTCCGGCGGGGGACGGCCAGTTCGGTGACGAGCCGGTCGGAGCGCGTCTCCTGGACACGGACCCGGTAACCGGCCGCGGTCCGTTGCGCGGTGGCCAGGAGCCGGCCGTCCGGACTGAGCAGTACGGCGTTCACGGGCCGCTCGCGCCAGGGTGCGGTCAGGGTCGGGGTGAGGTCGAGGGAGTGCACGGTGCTGCCCGTCAGATAGCGCAGGGTCCGGCCGGCCGGGTCCCAGGCCAGGCCGGTGACGGAGCCGCCGGGCACCGGCCGGCGCAGCACCGGCAGCCGTGGTGCCGCGATCCGCCAGACCGTGACGCCGTCGGGGCCGGACGCCGCCAGGAACGCTCCGTCCGGCGTGAAGGCGAGGTGTCCGGGAGTGGGCCCGGCGAGGTCGGCGAGCTGTCGTCCGGTGGCGGTGTCCCAGACGCGGACACCGGTGTCCGTGGCCACGGCGAGCGATGTGCCGCCCGCGTCGAAGACGACGGTCTCCGGGGAGCAGTCCGCTGCCCGCAGGCTCTCCCAGTCACCCGGCCGGATCGCGTCACGGGCGGTGTCCCACACCTGCGTCGGCCGGCCCGCCCGGCAGACGGCCACCAGAGCGTTGTCCGGCGAGGGGACGGGACGGGCGTCGCCCGCCGTCTCGAACACAGTCCTGCCGCCGTCGACCGCACGCAGCCGCACCTTGGGGTCCGGCCCGGAGTCCCGTACGACATAGCTGTGTCCGTCGGCCCCGAAACCGAGGACGTGGCCACCCGTCACGGGCCGACCGGCGGCGGTCCCCGCGGCCAGGCGCCACAGACGCCCGCCGCCGGTCAGCAGCAGGGTCCGGTCCGCCGGGTCGGCCGCCACCACCGGGTCCTCGGGCAGCGCGCCCGACCCGGTGAGGCGGTGCGTGAGGACGTCCCAGGACGACCATGCGCCGGCGCCCGCGACCAGCAGGGTGCGGCCGGAGTCGGTGAGGAAGGCACGGTCTCGGTCACCGAGCACCGGCCCGGTGAGGATGTCGTCCTCGCTCTCGGCGAGCGTGCTGATCAAGGCCGCGCGGCTGACCCGGGAGGGGGCGAGCCGCCAGGCGGCGACACTGAGCAGGGCGGCGGTACGGGGATCGACCGGCTGCGTCCGGGCGGCGAGGGCGGCGGCCTCCAGGGCCGCGGCGCGGGTGCGCTCCAGGTCGGCGGTGTCGCCGCGCTGCCAGGCGAGCTGCCCGGCGAGGAGCGCGCCCAGCACGACGACGGTGCACGCGGCGGCCAGTGCCCGCGTCCGCCGTCGTATCCGGTTCGCCGTCCAGCGCTCCATGGCACCGGCGACCCGGGAGGCGCTGAGGAAGGCCCGCTCCCGCCCGGTGAGGTCATGGTCGCTGACGCCCCGGTCGAACAGCTGGTCGGCGACGGCGAGATGGGTCCCGCGGTAGAGGCTGCCGGGGTCGTGGTCGCGCTCCTTCCACAGCCGCGCGGCCTCGCTGAGTCGCCGGTGCTCGCGCAGCCGTTCCCGGTCCGTCTCGATCCACCCCTGGAGCCGCGGCCAGTGGGTGATCAGGGCCTCATGGGTGAGCTGGACGTTCGCCTCGTCCAGGATGACCAGCCGGGCGCGGGCGAGCCGGTCGAGGACGACGGGCACCTCGGGATCGGGCCACTCGCACAGATCGGCGCGGCCGACCGGGCGGCGGGTGTCGGCGCTGCCCTCGCCGGGGGTGATGAGCGCCAGCAGCAGTCGCCGTGCGGTGGCGGTCTGGACGGGCGAGAGACTGCCGTAGATCTCCTCGGCGGCCGCGGCGATCGCGCCGTGGATGCCGCCCGCCGCCTCGTACGCGGCCACGGTCAGAACGCCGCTGGTCCGTCTTCGCCAGGTCTCCCGCAGGGCCTGCGAGAGCATCGGCAGCACGCCGGGCCGGTCCGCGGCCTCCTCGACGATCCGGGCGGTGAGCTCCCGTTCCACCCGCAGCCCGGCCGCCGTGGCCGGCTTGACCACCGCCTCCTGCAGTTCGACCCGGGTCATGGGGCGCACGGCCAGGGCGTCGCGCCGCAGCACCTCGGCCAGACCGTCGTGCTGCGCGCACCGCGGGTGGAAGCTGCCGTTCACCGCGATCACCACGCGCAGCCTGCTCGCCGGGTCGCGGGCGGCCAGCAGCCGGTCCACGAACTGCCAGCGGTCGGCCCGGTCCCGGCACAGGGTGAAGATCTCCTCGAACTGGTCCACCACCACGAACCGTTCCGGCCCGTCCGGCGGTGGGTCGAGCAGCCGCTCATGGGTGGCGGCGGGCCGTGCCCCCGGCGTGATCAGCCGGAGTTCCATACCGCAGTCCCGCTCGCGTGTCAGGTCGTCGAGACGCGGCAGCAGCCCGGCGCGCAGCAAGGAGGACTTCCCGCTGCCCGAGGTGCCGTGCAGTACCGCGAACCGGTGGTCCAGCACCAGTTTCAGCGCGTCCTCGGCCAGCCGGTCCCGGCCGAAGAAGAGGTCCCGGTCGCCCGGCTCGAACCTCGCCAGCCCCTGATAGGGCGAGTCCCCCTCCTCCGCCCCCTGCGGCGCCGCCTCCGCGACGACGACCTCCCGACGGCGCTCCCACTCGTCCGGGTCCGCGCCACAGGCCTGTGCGTACGCCCGTACCACCGCGGCCGACGCCAGCCGCTCCCCGGAGGCGGCGCGCGACAGGGCGGTCACGGAGAGGCCGGTGCGCTGGGCCATCGTCCGGTACGACGGTGAACCGCTGTCCCTGCGCAGCGACCGCAACGCGTGCGCGAAGCCCTGCAGGGGACCGGCGTCAGGGTCGACCGGTCGCTCGGGACGGCCCAAGACGCCACCTCACCTCAGGGCACACGCAAGCCCAGCAAGCGGTTTCCTTGCACTTTAAAGTACTGGAACAGAATATTCCAGATACCAGAACCGCAAGAGAAGCCCCCTCCAGACCGACGGCCCGCCGGATGCGCCACGACGTCCCGCAAGCCGCGTACGGCGCGCAGGGGACGGGGTGGGGGGTGCCCGCCCGCAGCGTCCGGCGTCCGTCACCGGGCCCTGTAGAACCGACCGAGCCGCCGGACCGAGGACGGACACCCCCCACCCCGTCCCCGCCCCACAACACACCGCAGGCACTCAGGGGCGCGGGGAACTGCGCAAAGAACGCCCGCCCCCACCGAACCGCAACAGGCCGCCGCAGGCACTCAGGGGCGCGGGGAACTGCGCAAAAACCCCCGCCCCCACCAACCCGCACAGGCCGCCGCAGGCATCAGGGGCGCGGGGAACTGCGCAAAAACCCCCGCCCCCACCAACCCGCACAGGCCGCCGCAGGCCTCCGCAGGCGCAGACCTCAGGTAGTGGACCGCCGCCGCCGAGCCCCCGGCCGCCGCTCACTGGGCCGCGTCACCGGATCCCCCGCCTCGACCGCCGCCGCCCGCCGCTTCAGCCCGAAGTCGGCAAGCGCCTCGGCCAGCTTGTGCACGGACGGCTCGGGAGCCATCACGTCCACCCGCAGCCCGTGCTCCTCCGCGGTCTTGGCCGTGGCGGGCCCGATACACGCGATCACGGTCACGTTGTGCGGCTTCCCGGCGATACCGACCAGGTTCCGCACAGTGGACGACGACGTGAAGAGAACGGCGTCGAACCCGCCCCCCTTGATCGCCTCCCGCGTCTCCGCCGGCGGCGGCGAGGCCCGCACGGTCCGGTAGGCGGTGACGTCGTCGACCTCCCACCCGAGCTCGATGAGCCCGGCGACCAGCGTCTCGGTGGCGATGTCGGCACGGGGCAGGAACACCCGGTCGATCGGATCGAAGACGGGATCGTACGGCGGCCAGTCCTCGAGAAGCCCCGCGGCGGACTGCTCCCCCGAAGGCACCAGGTCCGGCTTCACACCGAAGGCGACCAGCGCCTTGGCGGTCTGCTCGCCCACCGCCGCGACCTTGATCCCGGCGAAGGCACGGGCATCGAGCCCGTACTCCTCGAACTTCTCACGCACCGCCTTCACCGCGTTGACGGAGGTGAAGGCGATCCACTCGTACCGGCCCGTGACAAGCCCCTTGACCGCCCGCTCCATCTGCTGGGGCGTGCGCGGCGGCTCGACGGCGATCGTCGGCACCTCGTGCGGCACGGCCCCGTAGGACCGCAGCTGGTCGGAGAGCGACGCCGACTGCTCCTTGGTGCGCGGCACGAGAACCTTCCAGCCGAACAGCGGCTTGTTCTCGAACCACGACAACTGGTCGCGCTGCGCGGCGGCGGACCGCTCACCGACCACGGCTATCACCGGCCGGCCGCCCTCGGGCGAGGGCAGCACCTTGGCCTGCTTCAGCGTCTGGGCGATGGTCCCGAGGGTCGCGGTCCACGTCCGCTGCCGCGTGGTCGTACCGGCGACGGTGACCGTCATCGGCGTATCGGGCTTGCGCCCGGCCGCGACCAGCTCTCCGGCGGCGGCGCCCACGGTGTCCAGGGTCGTCGACACGACCACGGTCCCGTCCGACGCCCCCACCTCCGTCCAGCACCGGTCGGAGGCCGTGCGCGCGTCCACGAACCGCACGTCAGCGCCCTGTGCGTCCCGCAGCGGCACACCGGCGTAGGCGGGTACGCCCACGGCGGCGGCCACACCGGGCACGACCTCGAAGGGCACGCCCGCACGGACGCAGGCCAGCATCTCCTCGGCGGCGTACGCGTCGAGCCCGGGGTCCCCGGACACCGCACGCACGACCCGCCTGCCGCCCCGCGCGGCCTCCATGACAAGATGTGCGGCATCCCGCACCACGGGGACAGCAGCGGTAGTTGACGAACCGTCAACGACTGTGAGTTGGGGCGCGCCCGTGCCCGGAACCGGAGTCGGCGGATAACCCGTCGGAATCTCCGTGTCCGTGTTCACGACGGCGACGCCCGAGCGAGCGTGGACGCGTACGACGTCGAGCACTTCGTGCCCGGCGACGAGTACGTCCGCGTTCGTGAGCGCCTCGACGGCGCGCAGAGTCAGTAGTCCCGGATCTCCGGGTCCGGCACCGAGGAAGGTGACGTGCCCGTGTTCAGGACCGGCGGGAAGAGTGGTGGGGCTCACTGTGCTCGCTCCCCCATCAGACCGGCCGCGCCCTGGGCAAGCATCTCGGCCGCTAGTTCACGGCCGAGCGCCATTGCTTGGTCGTACGTCTCGGGCACGGGACCGGTGGTGGACAACTGCACCATGCGTGAGCCGTCGGTCGTGCCGACGACGCCCCGCAGGCGCATTTCCTTGACAATCTGCCCGTCGGCCAGCAGGTCGGCCAGCGCGCCCACAGGGGCGGAGCAGCCGGCCTCCAGGGCGGCGAGCAGGGACCGTTCGGCGGTCACGGCGACCCGGGTGAACGGGTCGTCGAGCTCGCCGAGCGCTGCGATCAGGTCCGCGTTGTCCGCGGTGCACTCGATCGCCAGTGCTCCCTGGCCGGGAGCGGGCAAAACTGTGTCGACCGAGAGGAAATCGGTCACTTCGTCGATACGGCCGATGCGTTGGAGTCCTGCAGCGGCCAGCACCACCGCATCCAGTTCACCATCGCGTACGAACCGTACCCGGGTGTCGATGTTCCCCCGGATCGCAACCGTCTCGATATCAAGTCCGTGTGCGAGGGCGTACGCGTTCAGCTGCGCCATGCGGCGGGGCGAACCGGTACCGATGCGGGCACCGCGGGGCAGGTCGGTGAACTTCAGGGCGTCCCGGGCGACGAGGACATCGCGCGGGTCCTCGCGCTCGGGGACCGCGACCAGTGCCAGCTCGTCCGGCTGCCCGGTCGGCAGGTCCTTCAGCGAGTGGACCGCGAAGTCGATCTCACCCTTGAGCAGGGCCTCCCGCAGCGCGGTCACGAACACGCCCGTGCCGCCGATCTGCGCGAGCGCCTCCTTGGACACATCGCCGTACGTGGTGATCTCCACGAGCTCGACGGGCCGCCCGGTCACCTGGCTCACGGCGTCCGCCACCTGCCCGGACTGGGCCATGGCGAGTCTGCTCCGCCTGGTCCCGAGCCGTAGCGCCTTGGTACTCATGACGAGCCTCGGTCTTTCTCATCGGTGGTGCTTTCCTCGGCGCGGGAGACGGCGGCCACCGTCTCCGGGTCGAGGTCGAACAGGGTCCGCAGCGCGTCCGCGTACCCGGCACCGCCGGGCTCGGCCGCGAGCTGCTTGACCCGTACGGTCGGCGCGTGCAGCAGCTTGTCGACCACGCGCCGTACGGTCTGCGTGATCTCGCTGCGTTGCTTGTCGTCGAGCCCGGGAAGCCGCCCGTCGAGCCGGGCGATCTCACCGGCGACGACATCGGCGGCCATGGTCCGCAGGGCCACGACGGTGGGTGTGATGTGCGCGGCCCTGAGCGCGGCCCCGAAGGCGGCGACCTCGTCGGCGACGATACGGCGGACCTGGTCGACGTCGGCCGCCATGGGAGCGTCCGCCGAGGCCTCGGCGAGGGACTCGATGTCGACGAGCCGCACTCCGGCCAGCCGGTGCACGGCGGCGTCGATGTCCCTCGGCATGGCGAGGTCGAGCAGGAAGAGCGAGGGGGTCGGTCGCGGGATCTCGGCGACGGGCTCGGGTCTGCGCCGCTCGGGCACCCGCCCGATGGCCGCGGCGGTGGCCGCGAGGGCGGCGATGGCGTCGGCTTCCTGGACGGGATCGACGACGGCGACGGAGCCCTGCGGCCGGGGCGCGTTGTCCACCCAGGCGGCGTGCTGCTCAAGCTCGGAGGCGGCCATCCCGGCGACGGCGGCCTCACCGAGCACGGAGAAACCAGGGGTGGCCTGTACGGGGGTCAGGTCGAGGGGACAGTTCTCTTCGACCACCGATCCTGCGGGCAGTCGTGCCGCTCGGGCGGCTCCCGACCCGCGGAAGGGCGGCACGCCGTCAGCGCCTGGTTGCGCGTCCAACCCCCGCCCGGCAGCGACAGCCTCAGCCGTCAGCACCAGCCCGGTGGCCCCCGTACAGGACACGACGACATCGGCACGTGTCAGCTCGTCCGGCACCGAATCCATCGGTACCGCGCGGGCCGACACGTCCCCGCCCTCGTTGAGGATCTCCGCGAGCCGCTCGGCCCGGTCGGCGGTCCGGTTGGCAATGACGATCTCCGCCACCCCGACCCGCGCCAGTGTCGCCGCGGCAAGCGAAGACATCGACCCGGCCCCGATGACCAGCGCCTTCTTACCGAGAGCCCAGTCCTGCACAGCCGTACCCGAAGCCAAGTGCTCCAGCCCGAACGTCACCAGCGACTGCCCGGCCCGGTCGATCCCGGTCTCGGAGTGCGCCCGCTTGCCGACCCTCAGCGCCTGCTGGAACAGGTCGTTGAGCAGCCGCCCGGCGGTGTGCAGCTCCTGCGCGCGGGCGAGCGAGTCCTTGATCTGTCCGAGGATCTGCCCCTCCCCGACGACCATGGAGTCGAGCCCGCAGGCCACGGAGAAGAGGTGGTGGACGGCCCGGTCCTCGTAGTGCACGTAGAGATAGGGCGTCAGCTCGTCGAGGCCCACTCCGCTGTGCTGGGCGAGCAGCGTGGACAGCTCGGCCACGCCCGCGTGGAACTTGTCCACGTCGGCGTACAGCTCGATGCGGTTGCAGGTGGCGAGCACCGCGGCCTCCGCGGCGGGCTCCGCGCCGACGGTGTCCTGGAGCAGCTTCACCTGCGCATCGGCATGCAGGGCCGCCCGCTCCAGCACGCTGACCGGCGCGCTGCGGTGGCTCAGCCCGACGACGAGGAGACTCATGCCGGCATCACGGCGGGTACGTCCCCGTCGGGTCCTTTGTCGGCGGACTCGCCGCGCGCCGCGGCGGCGGCGTTCTCGGCGGCTTCCTCACCAGCCTTGCGCTGCTCGTGGAAGGCGAGGATCTGGAGCTCGATGGAGAGGTCGACCTTGCGTACGTCGACGCCGTCCGGCACGGACAGCACGGTCGGCGCGAAGTTCAGGATGGAGGTGACCCCGGCGGCCACGAGGCGGTCGCAGACCGGCTGGGCGGCACCGGCGGGGGTGGCGATGACACCGATGGACACCCCGTTGTCCTCGATGATCTTTTCCAGGTCGTCGGAGTGCTGCACCGGGATGCCCGCGACCGGCTTGCCCGCCATGGCCGGATCGGCGTCGATCAGCGCAGCGACCCTGAATCCACGGGACGCGAACCCGCCGTAGTTGGCGAGCGCGGCACCGAGGTTGCCGATCCCGACGATCACGACCGGCCAGTCCTGGGTGAGCCCCAGCTCACGCGAGATCTGGTAGACGAGATACTCGACGTCGTAGCCGACACCGCGGGTTCCGTAAGAACCCAGGTAGGAGAAGTCCTTGCGCAGCTTCGCGGAGTTGACCCCCGCGGCGGCCGCGAGTTCCTCGGAGGAGACCGTGGGTACCGAGCGCTCCGACAGTCCGGTCAGGGCTCGTAGGTACAGCGGAAGCCGGGCGACGGTGGCCTCGGGAATCCCTCGGCTACGGGTCGCCGGTCGGTGAGTTCGGCCAGTTGCCACGGTGCTCCTGCGGGTAGAGCGGGGCTGTAGGCGGTCACACGTCCCCGGACCGCCCCGTCGAATGCAGGCTATGTCTTTGTGAACGCGTGCACAAAGATGGTGTCCGATTTGCCCGGCCAACGTGACCGGCGTCACGCGTGTCTCTCCTGGAGGCAAAACCGCACACTTCCCTCAATAATCCCGCCCCCAAGACCCGGTCGCCATCGATCCTAAGCGACTCGCCGGGCGGCATGGACTATTCGGTGAGAGCCTTGCGCAGCCGTTCCTCGTCCACCCGCCAGAACGTGTGCTGTTCGCCGTCGACGAGTACGACCGGGATCTGTTCCCAGTACCGGTCGTGGAGTTGGGGGTCCTGAGCGATGTCCTTCCGCTCCCACGGCACCCCGAGATCCGCGCACACCTTCTCGATCACCGCCTGTGCGTCATCACACAGATGACACCCCTCCTTGCGGATGAGGGTGACGAGCCGGTCCTCGGGAGCGCTGACCTGCCTACGGCGGAAGAGGGGAGTCATGCCGGCCATTCTCGCGCGCCGGGCGCCGACCGGGGCCGCTTCCTCGACGGCGAGGTCGCGATCTTCATCGGCGAGGTCGCGTTCTTTAACGGCGGGGTCGCGGAGAGTTCACACCCTCCAAACCTCACCACTCCGGAACCACCGAACAAACTGGCTATGCTCACGCCATGGCCGCTCTTGGATGGCTCACTCCCCGTAGGCGCTCCGCCACGGCACGCAGCGTGTTGGCAGGCGAGGCCTCGGCGGAGGCCGCGCGCAAGTCCTCCCAGGAGGTCGAGAAGACCTCCGGTGCGGAGCCGGAGACCCCGTTCCCGGTACTGGGCGACGACAAGGCGGCAGCCTTCTTCGACCTGGACAACACCGTGATGCAGGGCGCCGCCATCTTCCACTTCGGCCGCGGCCTGTACAAACGGAAGTTCTTCGAGACCCGCGACCTCGCAAGGTTCGCCTGGCAGCAGGCGTGGTTCCGGCTGGCCGGCATCGAGGACCCGGAACACATGCAGGAGGCCCGCGACTCGGCGCTCTCCATCGTGCAGGGTCACCGCGTCGCCGAGCTCCAGTCCATCGGCGAGGAGATCTACGACGAGTACATGGCCGAGCGCATCTGGCCGGGCACCCGCGCGCTGGCGCAGGCGCACCTGGACGCCGGCCAGAAGGTGTGGCTGGTCACGGCGGCGCCGGTGGAGATCGCCCAGGTGATCGCGCGACGGCTGGGCCTCACGGGCGCCCTTGGCACGGTGGCGGAGTCGGTGGACGGCGTCTACACGGGCAAGCTGGTCGGCGAGCCGCTCCACGGTCCCGCGAAGGCGGAGGCGGTCCGCGCCCTGGCCGCGGCGGAGGGCCTGGACCTCTCCCGCTGCGCCGCCTACAGCGACAGCCACAACGACATCCCGATGCTCTCCCTGGTCGGCCACCCCTACGCGATCAACCCGGACGCCAAACTCCGCAAGCACGCGCGTCAACTGGACTGGCGTCTGCGCGACTACCGCACCGGCAGGAAGGCCGCGAAGGTCGGCATCCCGGCGGCGGCGGGCGTGGGAGCGGTGGCGGGCGGCACGGCGGCGGCGATCGCCCTGAGCCGACGCCGCCGCTAGCGGCTCCGCCGGACCCCTGACCGGCCAATCCAACTGATGTACCCCCATATCCCCCTGTCCAGTCACGTTGGCTGCACACGGCCACAACACGCCCTGGACAGACACGGAACACGAACCTTTCCGATCAACAACCGGTCACTATCCGGCCCTTGATCGGCTCCCAATCGGTTACAGAAGCGACGTAACCGATGAATAGAGCAACTGGGCGTAGCAGGGCCTGCACTAAGCGTTATTCTCCTCAGACGCAATCCGGTACCCCTTCCGTCGCTACGACGGGTGAACGGTCCCGTACTGCACGTGATGGAAGCTCTGCCTCTGGGAGTCCCGTGTACCCACACGTCGGGGTTGACGCCTCGGGCCTGGCTACGCTGCGCGCAACGGTCCAAGACCTGCTGCGCGGCTTCGTCCCCACCGCGTACGCCGTCCCCGCCCTCGCCGTCGCCACGGCACCGATCGGCCCGTGCTACGCACTGGCCGAAGGTTCCGCGGCCGTCGGCAGACGAGGGCGTTCGACCGGTGCCGCCACGGCCCGCCGTCCGCCCGCGCACAGCGACAGCGCCCGCATGATGGACCTGGTCGAACGCGCCCAGGCCGGCGAGGCCGACGCTTTCGGCCGCCTGTACGACCAGTACAGCGACACCGTGTACCGGTACATCTATTACCGGGTGGGAGGCAAGGCGACAGCTGAGGACCTGACGAGCGAGACGTTCCTGCGCGCACTCAGAAGGATCGGCACCTTCACCTGGCAGGGCCGGGACTTCGGCGCCTGGCTGGTCACCATCGCGCGCAACCTCGTCGCCGACCACTTCAAGTCGAGCCGCTTCCGGCTGGAGGTCACGACCGGCGAGATGCTCGACGCCAACGAGGTCGAGCGCTCCCCCGAGGACTCCGTCCTGGAGTCCCTCTCCAACGCCGCACTGCTCGACGCCGTCAAGCGGCTGAATCCCCAGCAGCAGGAGTGCGTCACCCTCCGCTTCCTCCAGGGCCTGTCGGTCGCCGAGACCGCCCGGGTCATGGGCAAGAACGAGGGCGCCATCAAGACACTCCAGTACCGGGCCGTCCGCACCCTGGCCCGGCTCCTCCCGGACGACGCCCGCTGAGGGGGCACGCCCGGTAACCGCCAACTCGCTCTCGGTGAAAGTCCGTTGACTCCCCGATCCGATCATCCGCAGTCCGTAACCCAAGTGCCGCGCCGCTCGTTGTGCCGGATGCAGGCTCCCTGTGGTCACTCCCTGGCCGATCTCGATCACTCGATCGAGTGCTTGTGGTCAGGGTGTGCAACCCTCAGGACCCCCTGGGGAGTCGACCGTCATGACGAGAGGAGGTGCCGCCCGTGATCGCGAACGTATCGGCGCACCGGCGGGCGAACGCCTTCGCCCAGGCCCTGGAGGAGCAGTCCGACCGGGAACCGGTGGCCGAGCAGTCCGAAGGATCAGCGCCGGCCGCCGCGGAACATCCCGAACCGGACCGCCTGTTGACCCTCGCGGAGTGTCTCGGCGAGCTGCCCAGGCCTGAGCTGGACCCCGAGGTCAAGGTCGTCCAGCGCGCCCAGTTGGTGGCCGCGATGGAGGCCATGCTGCTGGAGGGCGGGGCAGCGGGCATCTCGGTGCCCGAACAGCGTTCCCACCGGGCCGCCAAGGGCGCGCACCGGACCAGTCCGCTCGGCAAACTCCGACCGCGTTCCCGGCTCGCCAAGGGCCTGGCCGCGGGCGGCCTGAGCGTCGGAGTCGCCGCCGGAGCCTTCGGCGGAGTAGCCGCGGCCAGCTCGGGCGCCCTGCCCGGGGACTCCTTGTACGGCCTCAAGCGCGGCATCGAGGACTTCAAGCTCAACCACCTGTCCGACGGGGACGACGAGCGCGGAGTCGCCTACCTCGACCAGGCCTCCACCCGGCTGAGCGAGGCCCGCCGCCTGATGGAGCGCGGCCGGGGCGGTCACCTCGACCACGAGTCCCTGGGCGAGATCCGCCGCGCCCTGTCCGGCATGCGGCACGACGCCTCCGAGGGCCACCGCCTGCTGCACGAGGCGTACGAGCGCGACCCGAACTCCCTGGGCCCCATCCAGGCCCTCGACAGTTTCTCGCGCTCGCACCGCGAGGCCTGGGGCGCGCTCCGTGACCGGCTGCCGGTGCAGCTCGGTGACGTCAGCGACCAGGTGTCCGAGGTCTTCGAAGCCATAGACGAAGAGGTCGCTCCGCTCCAGTCCCGGCTCCCCCAGTCCCCGGCCGGCACCGGCGGCAACGGAAGCGGGCGGCAGAGCGAACCGGGCTCCGCGTCCTCGGACACCTCGACCGGTTCCGGCCGGTCGACGGCCCCGGGCACCGGCGGTGCGTCCGACGGCGGCACCACGGACCACGGCAACCCCAGCAAGTCGGCCGGCTCCAGCACGGACGACGGCCTGCTCGGCGGCAACACCGGCGGCCTCCTGGACCCGCCGAAGGACACCGGCAGCGCCACCCCGTCCTCCCCCGCCCCGTCGGCCGACCCGGACGTCACCCTCCCGCCCCTCCTCCCGGGCCTCCTGCCCGGCCTGGGCATCAACGGCGAGGACGCGCACTAGCCCTTCCAGTACGGCGGGGGGGGGGGGGGGGGGGGGGGGGGGGGGGGGGGGGGGGGGGGGGGGGGGGGGGGGGGGGGGGGGAGAGAGAGGGGGGGGCGGAGGGAGAGGGGGGGAGGGGGGGGGGGAG